>NZ_JBEXHU010000022.1:0-129482 GCF_040608175.1 Micromonospora sp. NPDC005206 | reverse complement strand
TCCTCGGAGCAGCGTGTCTCGATCATCAGGTGGGTCAGGGCGCCGTCGATGTACAGCACCGCCTGGTCGGCCGTGCCGAGGTCCGGGGCGTCGTACCCGAGACGTGCCGGTGCGACGTCCAGCTCCGCTGCCCGCGCCTCGCTGGCCTGCTGCACGCTGGCCGCGTGGCGGCGTCGCGCTTCGGTCAGCCAACAGGGCCTGCTGTCACGCAGCGACCGCACGTCCCGTTGGGTCCAGGGGCGGTCGAGTTTCGGCAGGTCCGCGTAGTCGATGCCGAGGACCTTGGCCGCCCATCTCGGCTTCACGACCTTGTCCAGTTTCCCAGGCGTGACCACACCGTAGCGTCTTGTCCATGTCACCACGATGGACGCCAGACCCGGATGTTCGCCGAGGTAGAAGCGTTGTCCACAACCTGCAGGTTCATCTTGTCTTTGTCACCACGTATCGGCGGGACGTCCTCAACGACGCGATGCTCACCGACGACCACGTCCACCTGCTCGTGCCCTACCCGCCCAAGCTGCCGATCTCCACACTGGTCAACCGACTCAAGGGCGTCTCGGCGCACTACCTGCGCAAGGAGTTCACCGGCCGGATCAACCGGCACATCATGCATGGGCACCTGTGGTCCCCTTCGTACTTCGCCGCGTCCTGCGGCGGCGCCCCACTGGAAGTGATCAAGGACTACATCAAAGGGCAGAGACGTCCCGGTCCGTGACGCGATTCCTCCCGGCCCTCAAGGACCGGGATTCTCGCTACATCCGGTTGAAGCCGATGTTGGCGGTGGCGCCGGCACCGAGGTTGCCGTTCCACGACTCGTTGGTGGCGGTGACCTGGTTGCCGGTCTGGCTCCACCGCGCCGACCAGCCCTGGGTGACCCGCTGGTTTCCGGGGAAGGCGAACATCAGCGCCCAGCCGGTGAGCGGGTCGCCGAGGTTCTTGATCGTCATGTTGGCGCTGAGGCCGGTGCTCGGACCCGCGTCGACGCGATCTGGCCCCTGTCGCATTGAATCGACAGTCAACCATGGAAGCGTTCCCACAACAAGCGCGCAGCGAGCCGAATAAGCCCCATGTTTCGATCTCGTTTTGGGTCTTTCACAAAGCCGTGACGGGCGTTACAGTCGCATCATCATCGATGGGAGCGCTTCCATCGATGATGGTTCCAAGTAGAAGATCACCGGGACCGTCTCTGACGAGCCCGGGGAACCAGCCCGAGGGCTGACGACGGGCCAGCCCGGACGCCGCCGTCAGCCATCATCCCGCCACAGGGAGGGAGGTGGAACCAGAGCCACTCGCGTGGCCCGGCTCCCGCGCGACACACACGGCAGGACCCACAATCCGCCCGTGTGTGTGCAGTTGCGGTGGGGACGGGGGTTGCCCTCCCCCGTCCCCACACTAAACCCCCGTACACGATGGGAAAAGAGGCCGACGGGACAGGCGCTCCGCGCCGCCCGGTCGGCCTCGTTCGCTGTCCGGGGCCCAGACCGCCGCAACCCGCCACCGCCGGCCGACACGACGGCCGGCTGACCGGGTCGGCCGCCCCTGCCCTATTGTGGGAGCGCTCCCGAAACTTCGGCGGTTGCCCCGTATCCACGAGGAGAATCCATGTCGATACCTACCGGGCCCGCCGGCCCGCTGCGCTTCCCCCGCGACTTCGGTTGGGGCGCGGCCACCTCCGCGTACCAGATCGAGGGCGCCGCCAAGGAGGACGGCCGCGGCGAGTCAGTCTGGGACACCTTCAGCCGCACCCCCGGGCGCACCCGCAACGGCGACACCGGCGACGTGGCCGCCGACCACTACCACCGCTACGCCGAGGACCTCGACCTGATGCGCGACCTCGGGCTGCGCAGCTACCGCTTCTCCATCTCCTGGCCCCGGATCCAGCCCGACGGCACCGGCGCGCCCAACCAGCGCGGGCTCGACTTCTACCGCCGTCTCCTGGACGGCCTGCACGAGCGCGGCATCGCCCCGATGGCCACCCTGTTCCACTGGGACCTGCCGCAGGCCCTGCAGGACGCCGACGGCTGGGAGTCCCGCGACACCGCCCACCGCTTCGCCGACTACGCCGACGCGGTGTTCCGCGCCCTCGGCGACCGCGTCCCGGTCTGGCTGACCGTCAACGAACCTAAGACCGTGGTGCAGAACGGCTACCTCGGTGGTCACCACGCCCCCGGCCGGCAGGACCCGGACGCGGCCTACCTCGTCGCCCACCACCTGCAACTCGCCCACGGGCTCGCCGTCCGGGCGCTGCGCGCCGCCGGCGGCACCGGCCGGATCGGCCCCGCGCTCAACCTGCACCCCTGCTACCCCGCCGACGATTCACCGCAGGCCGCCGCGGCCGCCCGGCTCTACGACGGCTACGAGAACCGCCTCTACCTCGACTCCCTGCTCAAGGGCAGCTACCCCTCGGATGTGCTCGCCGACCTGGGCCCGCAGAGCCGGATGGCACGCGGCATCCGCGACGGCGACCTGGCCGTGATCTCCTCGCCGGTCGACCTGCTCGCCGTGCAGTACTACACGCCCATCTACGTCACCGCCGACGGCGGCACCGTGCAACGGTGGCCGACCTCCGAAGCCGAGTGGCAGCAGATCTACCCCGACGGGATGTACGACATCCTGACCCGGGTCACCCGCGAGTACGGCCCGATCCCGCTCACCGTCACCGAGAACGGGCTGCCCACGCCGGACGCCATCGCCGCCGACGGCAGCGTCGACGACGCCAGCCGGATCAGCTTCCTGCGCGACCACCTGGCCGCCGCGCACCGGGCCATCGCCGCCGGGGTGCCGCTGGAGAGCTTCCACGTCTGGTCGCTGTTGGACAACTTCGAATGGGATGAGGGATACGACCAGCGGTGGGGACTGGTCTACGTGGACTACCCGACCCAGCGGCGGGTGCTCAAGAGCAGCGCCCACTGGTACCGCTCGGTCATCGCCGACGGCGGCTTCTGAGCGGGCCTCCGCCCGGGCCCCGGCGGCCGGCTCCGGTGAGCCGGTGACCGTCCGGGGCACGGCCGGGGCCGGTCAGCGGGGCAGCGCCTGCTGCAACTCCGCCCGCAACGCCGGGGTGAGCATCTCCCCCGCCTGCTTCGCCAGCCGGGCCATCTCGTAGCCCACCACGCCGATGTCCGCGTCCCCGGCGGCGAGGGTCGCCAGGATCGACCCGTCCCGGACCTGCATCACCAGGAAGTAGCCCCGGCCCATCTCGACCACCGTCTGCTTGACGACGTCACCGTCGAACATCTGGGCCGCGCCCGCGGTGATGCTCATCAGCCCGGAGGTCACCGCGGCGAGCTTGTCCGCGTGGTCGCGGGGCAGGTTGTCGGAGATCGCCACCAGCAGCCCGTCGGAGGAGACCACCACCGCGTGCGCCACGCCCGGCACCCGCTCCGCGAACGCGCTCACCAGCCAGCTCAGGTCCCGTGCCTCCTGGCTCAACGTCGTCACTGTCGTCGTCCCCCTTCATCGTGCCCCCCGGACGGCGGCACGGGTATCTCGGTGGTGTCCTCGGCCTTGGCACGCCGTACCCCGCTGTAGAGCCGGGAAAGCATGCCACCGACCGCTTCCGGGTCCAGGTCGTCACGCGCCGGCGCCGCCTCCGGCCGGGCCGGGCGCGTGACCGAGGAGAGCTGCGCCATCGGCACCCGCATCGGCAGGCCCTGTTCGTTCGTGCCGGCGGTCACCGGGGTTGCCGGCGGCACGACCGGCCCCGGCACCGCCGGCCCGGACGGGCCCTCCCGGGACCACCAGCCGCCGCCGTTACCCGACGAGGCCGGGGTGAGCACGTCCTCGGCGCGGACCGGCACCGGGCGGGCCTGACGCGGCACGGCGGCCCCGGGCCGGCGGCCCGCGATCGGCAGGTCCAGGGGCGCGACCGCCGGCCCGGACGCGGCCCGGGCACTCCCGGACATCCGCTGCGCGCCAACGCCCCGAGCGGCGCCGGCCGCCAGCATCCGGGCCGGGGCGGGCGGATCCAGCTCCACCGCGCCCGCCGGGGCCAGCAACGCGGCGGGCAGCGCGAGCCGGGCGACCAGGCCGTTGTGGCCGCCGTCCAACCGCACCCGCACACTGAGCCGAGCGGCCAGGTGGCTGACCACGAACAGGCCCATCCGCTCGACCGTCGCGACGTCCGCGGCCGGCGGGCTGGCCAGCACCTCGTTCGCCTCGGCCAGGGCGGCCGGGCTCATGCCCAGGCCTTGGTCCGTGATCTCGATCAGCGCGCCCGCGGCCTCGACCCGGGCGGTCACCGCCACGACGGTGTCCGGGCGGGAGAACGCGGTCGCGTTCTCCAGCAACTCGGCCAGCATGTGCACCAGCTCACCGACGGCATGCCCGACCAGGTACACGTCGCCCACCGACTCCAGGCGAACCCGCTGGTACTGCTCGATCTCAGCCGCGGCCGCCAGCAGCACCGGGCCGAGGCCGACCGGCCGGTTCCACCGGCGGGTGGACTCGGTGCCGGCGAGCACCAGCAGGCTCTCGTCGTTACGGCGCATCCGGGCAGCCAGGTGATCGAGCTTGAACAGGTTCTCCAACTGATCCGGGTCGCTCTCCTCGCGCTCCAGGTCGTCCAGCAGCTCCAGCTGGCGCTCCACGAGCACCTGGCTGCGCCGGGCCAGGTTGACGAACATCGCGTTGACGTTGCGCCGCATCGTCGCCTGCTCGACAGCGACGGTGACCGCGCTGCGGTGCACCGCCACGAACGCCTCCGCCAGCTCGCCGATCTCGTCGAGCGAGCGGACCACAGCCGGCGCGACCTCGATGCCCGGCACCCCGCCGGTGACGGTCCGCAGCCGGTCCAGCGCGTCCGGCAGCTCGACCTGCGCGATCCGCAGCGCCTGGCTGCGCAGCAACCGCATCGACCGGGCTACCGAGCGCCCGACGAGCAGCGAGATCAGCAGGGCGGCCAGCAGCACGGCGACGATCCCACCGGCCACCAGCAGGGTGGTCCTCAGCTGGCCGCTGCTGGCGCCGTCGGCCTGCCGGACAGCGTCGTCGAGCACCCCCGCCTCGACCTGGCGCAGCAGCTCCTGGCGCTGCTCACTGGCCCCCCACCACTGCTCCGAGGGCAGCACCTCGGGCGTCGCGTCACCGGCCGGCAGGCTGCGCTCCTCCAGTTGGGTGGCGACCAGGAACAACGGGTCCACCGAGGTCTCGTCGTACCGGCGGATCTGGTCGGTGGTGGCGGCCACCCGGAACGCGCCGAGCGCGGTCAGCTGCTGGGCGCGCAGGTCGGTCAGGAGCACCCGGTCCTCGGTGCCGTACCGACCGGCGCGGGCGGCGGCGTAGAGCTGGGCCCGGACCCGCGAGGAGAGCTCCTTGACCCGGGCGATCTGGACGTAGCGCAGCACCGCGTCGCTCAACGCCGGCCGCTCCTGCCCTGGCGTCGGCTCGGCGAGCAGGTCGAGCAGCGTGTCGACGGCGCGGTGGTAGTTGCTCAGGATGGTGTCGGTGCTGAGCACCGCGGGCGGGATCGCCGGCCGGATGTCGACCACCTGGTCGTACGCCTCCAGCACCTCCGAGAACGCGACCCGCCAGGACGCGTCCGCGTCGGCCAGTGGCTCAGCCGCCCGGCGCAGGTCCACGATGGCCCGATCGGTCGCCGCCTGCAACGGCTTCAGGGCGGTGGACGCGGCCTCCCGGTCACCACCCCTGCGCAGCTCGCCCAGCTCCCCCGCCGAGCGGTCCCGCTCCTGCTGGAGCTGGTGCACGACGGCGGTGATCTGCCGGCCGATGCCGACCTGCCGGGCGAAGTCGTTCAACGCCGTCGTCCGCCCCACCAGCGCGCTGGTCTGCACACCGGCGAGCACCAGGAACGCCACCGACGGCACCACCAGCACGGTGGCCAGCTTGGTGCTCATCCGCCAGTCCCGCAGCCGGAACGGCGAACGGCGCCGGTGCGGAACAACCCGGACGTCGAAGCGACGCCGGCGATGGTTCGACACCGCACCGTTCACCGGGTCGGGACCTACCGCCACCCTGCCTCCTCCGTCCTGCCGCGTCCACCGCGGTCCGGGGAGTCGCAGTCCATCCAACCAGGCTCGGGAGCGCTGTCAACGGCCCGGTCGGAGCAAAACTTGAGCAGTTGATACCGACGGGAACACCGGCCGTTTACGGCTGGGAGGAACGCCGGTATGCCCCTCACATTGGTCGCTGCTGTCATCCAGGTACTCCTTGGCGCATCCTCACAGGTGCCGGCCAAGGTACGACGGCGACCACGGGTGGTTGACCAACAGGTAACGACGAAGGGCATCGTTTCCTGTCGCAGGTAGCCGGGCCGACACGCCCCTAAAACTGTTGACCGATTTCTGGGCAGGGCGACAGTGGGCGGGTAGTGCACGAACGAATTGGATGTCATCGGTGCTGTCATTGGCTCCGCATCACGGCGGCGAAGTCTGCGCACCGTTACAGTGAGCGCGTGAAGCTGGTTGTGCCGGTGAAGCTCCTGCCGACACCCGAGCAGGCGGCGGCACTCGAATCGACCCTGCGCCCGTGCAATGCGGCGGCTTGCGACGTGGCGACGGCGGCGCGTCAGGTTGACTGCTATCGCAACTACGAACTGCGCAAACACACCTACCAGGGCATCAAGGCCGAATACCGGCTCGGCGCCCAGGCAGCGCAACACGTCATCAAGAAGGTCGCCGACGCTTACGCCACCTTGACGGCGAACATCCGGGCCGGCAACCTCGGCAAGGCCGGCTCGAGACGGCGCTGGCGGGCCGAGGTCAGCCCGATCGGGTTCCGATGGAACGCAGCCCAGCCCTACGACGCCCGGATGCTGTCCTGGCACCACGACACCCGCACCGCGTCCATTTGGACGACTGCGGGCCGGCTAAGGGACGTGGCGTACACCGGCTCCGCCGGTCAGATCAAGGCCGTCGCCACCAGCAAGATCGGCGAGTCCGACCTGGTCTACCGCGACGGCATGTGGTTCCTGCACGCCACCGTCGAGGTGGCCGAGGCGCCGATGTACGAGCCGGACGGCTTCCTCGGCGTGGACATGGGCATCGTCAACATCGTCTACGACTCTGACGGCAACCGCTATGCCGGAACGCGGCTCAATGGTTACCGCCGCAGGCAGGCCCGGCTGCGGGCCAGGTTGCAGGAGAAGGGCACCAAGTCGGCCAAGCGACTGCTGGCCCGGCGCAACAAGAAGGAAGCGCGGCACGCCGCAAACGTCAACCACCACATCGCCAAGACCATCGTGACCGAGGCTGCACGCACCGGCCGTGGCATCGCCGTCGAGGAACTGACGGCGATCCGCGATCGGGTCCGGCTGAGAAAGCCCCAACGGGTCACGCTCCACTCGTGGTCGTTCCGCCAGCTCGGCAGCTTCCTGGCCTACAAGGCCCGCCGAGCCGGTGTACCGCTGGTCGAAGTCGACCCGCGTTATACCTCCCAGACCTGCAACGGCTGCGGTCACCGCGACAGGCGGAACCGGCTGGACCAGGAAACCTTCCATTGTCGGTCTTGTGGGGTCGTTGCCCACGCAGATCACAATGCAGCCCTCAACATCGCCAAGCGCGGTGTCGAGAGCTGGGGCGCGGTCAACCGCCCGCACGCGGCACCACCTCGCAGCCAGCGAGAGGTTGATCCGCAAGCTCGCCCATTCATCGGCGGGTAGTTGACGAAGGATACTGCGGCAAGACCAGCTCGTCCGTCCGGCCGATGTCGGCGAGCTCGACCGCGTCACCGAAACGGCCCAGCGCCACCAACGCGCCGCCGGTGGCGCCGATCTCCGGGTTGCGTTGGTGCGACACCGGTCGCGGCGCGAGCGCGGAGGCGAACGCCTGCCGCCACCACACCGAGGCGGCCACCGCACCGCCGCCCAGCACCACCTCGACCGGTTTGTCGATCGTGGACTCCAGCACGGTCAGATCCTCGGCGACCAGCTCGCACAACCCCTGCATCAGCCCGGCCAGGATGTCCACCGCGGTGGTGCCGAAGCTGAGCCCGCGCACCTCGCCGGTGCCCGCCGGCGCCAACCCCGGCGCCCGGTCGCCGCCGAAGCGCGGGTCCGCCGGCCGCCCACCGCCCGCCGGCACCAGCGCCAGCGCCGCGTCCAGCTCGGCGCCCCGGGGCAGCCGCAGCTCCCGGTCGGCCCAGGCGAACAGGCTGCCGCCGCTGGAGTACGCCGCGCCGGTCACCACGTGGTCGTGGTCGACCCGGTAGCGCCACAGCCGTTCGGGCAGCCGGGGCAGCGGCCCGCCGGCCGGGACGCGCTGCATCAGTCGTACGGCGGCGGAGGTGCCGACGGTGACCGCGGCGCGGCTCGGGTCGACGCAGCCCGAGCCGACGTTCGAGGCGGCGCCGTCGCCCACCGGCGGCGACCACCGAGCCTCGGCCAGCTGCGGCCACCGGCGGGCGCGGTCGGGCCGCAGCCGGCCGTGCCACGCCAGCTCGCCCAGGGCCGGCAGCTCCCGCGGTCGCGTGCCGGCCAGCGCCAGCGCCTCCTCGTCCCAGCGCAGGTTGCCCAGGTCCAGCAGGCCGGTGCCGGAGGCCTGGGAGACCGACATGGGCGCCGCTTCGAGCAGCTCGCCCAGCACGTACTCGGGCAGGCCGACGAACCGGGTGATCGGTGTGCCGGACATCTCGCGCAGCCAGGGCAGCCGCACCGACCAGTAGGAGCGGTGCCACCAGCAGCCGGTGCGCTGGTGGAAGTCGTCCGGGTCGGCCGGGCCGGGCGCCCCGTCGAGCGGCGCCGGACGGGTGTCCAGCCAGGTGATCACCGGGCCCAGCGGGGTGCCGTCGCGGTCCAGCGGGAGCACCGAGTGCCACTGCGCCGAGACGGCCACCAGCTCGACGTCGCGCAGGTGGCCGCCCTCGGCCAGCTCGTCCAGGCACTCGATCAGGCAGGCGAGGTAGCCGGGACCGGAGAGGGTGCCGGTGCCGTCGTCGCCGAGGGCGAGGCTGACCTTCCGCCGGGCCAGGGCGCCGGGCAGCGGTTGGGTGTCCCCGTCCAGCACCAGCCCACGTACCGAGGAGGTGCCCAGGTCGAGCGCGAGAATGTTCATCGCCGGTCAAGTTACCCGGTGCCGGGCGTGTCGGAACGCTGGTCGGGCCGGGCGCACCGGTACACCCGAACGGCTACCCGGCCGCCCGGTGGGCGCGTAGGGTGGATCGCATGCTCGCGCACCTGACCTGCTGGTGGCCCGCCGACCCGGCGGCCACCTACCGCGCGTAGCTCCATCCACGCGGCCGCCATCGAGGCGGCCGCCGGATCTCCCGGCCCCGATGGCCGCCCCACCGGCGGCGCCCGGCCCGACGGAGAATCCGATGACCCACCTGACCGACCTGCTCGCCGCCGTCACCCGCGGCGTCGACCCCGGCCCCTTCGCTCTGCTGCGCCGCGACGGCGCCGATGAATTGGAGCTGTTCACCGGCCCGGTCGACACCGTGGACCGGCTGGTGGACATCCCCCTGCCGCCGGGGCCCGGGGCGCGGACGCTGGCCGTCGTGCCCTACCGGCAGATCACCGAGCGGGGCTTCGCCTGCGTCGACGACGGCGCCCCGCTGGAGTACCTCCAGATCCGCGAGCACCACCGGATCGCCCTGGCCGACGTGCTGGCCGCGCTGCCCGACGAGCCGGTGCGCGCCGTCGACGCCGCGTTCGACGTCACCGACGAGGAGTACGCGGGGACGGTGCGGCGGGTGCTGGCCGAGGAGATCGGCCGCGGCGAGGGCGCCAACTTCGTCATCCACCGCACCCTGCACGCCACCGTGCAGGGCCCGCCGCTGGTGGCCGCGCTGGCCGCGCTGCGCCGACTGCTGGTCGCCGAGCGCGGCGCCTACTGGACGTTCGTGGTGCACACCGGCGAACGGACCCTGGTCGGCGCCAGCCCGGAGCGGCACGTCAGCGTCGACGACGGGCTGGTGATGATGAACCCGATCAGCGGCACCTTCCGGCCCGCCGACGGCACGCCGGACCAGGCGGCGCTGCTGCGTTTCCTCGCCGACCCCAAGGAGGTCGAGGAGCTGTACATGGTGCTCGACGAGGAGCTGAAGATGATGGCGACCGTCGCCGAGCACGGCGGCCAGGTGATCGGCCCGTACCTCAAGGAGATGGCACACCTGGCGCACACCGAGTACCTGCTCGCCGGGCGGGGCACCCGCGACGTGCGGGAGGTGCTGCGGGAGACGATGTTCGCCCCCACCGTGACCGGCAGCCCGATGGAGAACGCCTGCCGGGTGATCGCCCGACACGAGCGGGTCGGCCGGGGCTACTACGCGGGCGTGCTGGCCCTGCTCGGCCACGACGACGCGGGCCGGCAGACGCTGGACGCGCCGATCCTGATCCGTACCGCCGAGATCTCCCCCACCGGCCGGCTGCGGGTGCCGGTGGGCGCCACCCTGGTCCGGCACTCGACGGCAGCCGGCGAGGTGGCCGAGACGCACACCAAGGCGGCCGGGGTGCTGGCCGCGCTCGGTCTCGGCCCGGCGGCGCCCGTCGGCGGACGCGGGCCGCTCGCGCGGCTGGCCGACGACCCGGCGGTACGCGACGCGCTGGCCGCACGTAACGCCCCGCTGGCGCGGTTCTGGCTCGACCAGCGGGCACCGGACGCGCCGGGCCTGCCCGGGCTGGTCGGCCGCCGGGCGCTGATCGTGGACGCCGAGGACACCTTCACCGGGATGCTGGCCCACCAGTTGGGCGCGTTGGGTCTGGCGGTCACGCTGCGGCCGTGGCACGCCGGTGGCCCCCTCGACGCCTACGACCTCGTGGTGGCCGGGCCGGGACCGGGCGACCCGGGCAGCCCGGACGAGCCGAAGATGGTGGCGCTGCGAGCGCTGCTGACCGGGCTGCTCGCGAGCGGCCGGCCGACCCTCGCGGTGTGCCTCGGCCACCAGGTGCTGGCCGGGCTGCTGGGGCTGCCGCTGCACCGTCGGGAGGCGCCCTACCAGGGGTTGCAACGCGAGGTGCCGCTGTTCGGGCACGTCCGCCGGGTGGGCTTCTACTCCACGTTCACCGCTCGCGCCGACGCGGACCGGCTGGACACCGCGTACGGGCCGGTGGAGCTGGCCCGGGACGTGCGCGACGGCGCGGTGCACGCCCTGCGTGGGCGCGGCTTCGCCGGCCTGCAGTTCCATCCGGAGTCGGTGCTCAGCCCGGACGGGCTCGCCGTGCTGACCGAGCTGCTGGGCGACCTGCTGCCGGCGCCGCACCCGGACGAGCTGTCCGCCGCCGGCGGCCGGGCATAGTCACCCCCGCCCGGGGGTACGGCGGAATCGACCGGCGGCGCGGACGGGCCGAGAGCCCCCGCCCGCGCCGCCGGTCCCCTGCTGTGGACCGCGTCCCCGCTGCGGTCAGCCGGCCAGGCCCTTCTTCAGGGCGGTGCCGATCTGCACCGCCCGCCGGGCGGTGAGCGCGGCGGCGCCCAGCGCCACGCTGTCCGGGGCGATCTCCCCGTTGTTGCTGGTGTGCGAGGCGCCGTAGGGGTTTCCCGCGATGAACTGGCTGGTGTCGGTGTAGCCGGGGGTGACCACGATCCCGCCCCAGTGGTAGAAGACGTTGAAGAGCGAGGTCAGGGTCGTCTCCTGCCCGCCGTGCGCCGTCGCCGTCGAGGTGAAGGCGGAGTAGACCTTGTTGGCCAGCGCGCCCTGGGCCCAGAGCGGGCCGGTGGTGTCGATGAACTGCTTCAGCTGGGCCGCCACCAAGCCGTACCGGGTCGGCGCACCGAGGATCGCCACGTCGGACCAGGCCAGATCGTCGACCATCGCCTCGGGCACGTCCTGGGTCTCCAGGTGGTGCGCCTGCCACCCGGAGTTGGAGCGGATCGCCTCGTCCGGCGCCAGCTCGCGTACCTTGCGCAGGCGCACGTCGGCACCGGCGTCCCCGGCGGCCTCGCAGACGGCCTGCGCCATCTGGTACGTGATGCCGGTGGCGCTGTAGTAGATCACCGCTACCTTGGTCTGGGCAGCCATCAGATGTTCCCCTTCTCGTCTGAGTCAGCTCCGGCGACTACCCCCCACCCGCACCGTCAAACGAGATCCGGCCCCGCTGTCCGCACCGAGCGGCCCGGCCGAGGCCTCAATTTCTCCGCGTAGCGCGGTCAGGGGTCTGCCGGCCGGTCCCGCCCCGCTCAGCGGACCAGGGCCGCCATCAGTCGCTCCAACTCCGCCGCCGGGTCGGCGGTGAGCCCGGTGTGCACCGGCCCGGTCTGGATCATCGTGCTGCGCGGCGCGGCCAGCCAGTGGAACCGCTCGCCGAGCCGCATCCGGGTCGCCGGACCGTCACCGGCGCAGGTCCGGTCCCAGGATTCCAGCACCGCGGCCACCGCCGGCAGGTCGACGTCGGGTGCGAGCGCGCGGACCCGGTCGGCGTCCAGGTGCGTCCGCGCGGCCAGGAAGTCGCGCTGCTGGCAGTAGAGCAGCACCCCGACGTTGATCTGCTCGCCGCGCTCGATGCGGGGCACCAGCCGGATGACGGCGTACTCGAATGGTTGTCTCATGCCGCGCTCCCCTGCGGGAGCCAGTCGGCGGTGCGGGCGACCCGGGCGGACAGGTGCGCCAGGTACGCCTCCCGCGCCGCGTCGGCCGAATCGAAGTCGGCGGCGGCGGTGAGCCACTCGTCGGGCACCAGCGCCAGCACCTCGGTGAGCAGCTCCGGGGTGACCCGTGGCGCCAGCTCCGCGTCGGCCTCGGCCAGTCGGGAGGCGTACGGCGCCAGCACGTGGTCCTCGGCCCGGTACGCCCGATGCACGGCCGCGGCGGCGCGCGGCCAGTTGTGGTGGAAGTACAGGCAGGCGCCGTGGTCGATCAGCCACAGCTCCCGGTGCCAGACCAGCAGGTTCGGGTTGCGCCAGCTCCGGTCGACGTTCTCCACGTAGGCGTCGAACCAGAGCACCCGGGAGGCCAGCATCGCGTCGACGGGGTGCGCGACCGGGTCGAAGCCCAGCGCACCCGGCAGGAAGTCCATGCCCAGGTTCGCGCCGCCGCTGTTGCGCAGCAGCTCCTGCACCTCCTGGTCGGGCTCGGCACGCCCGATCACCGGGTCGATGTCGAGCACCACCAGCGGCGGCACCCGCAACTCCAGCCGGCGGGCCAGCTCACCGCAGATCACCTCGGCGATCAGCGCCTTGGGCCCCTGCCCGGCACCGCGGAACTTCGCCACGTACGTGCCGAGGTCGTCGGCCTCCACCACGCCGGGCAGCGAGCCACCCTCGCGCAGCGGGGTGACGTATCGGATCGCGGTGACCTGGCGGAGCACGTCGCCCACCCTACTGTGATCTCCGGCCGCGCCCGCCGGAAGTGTGCCGTGGACCGCGTCAACGGACCCTCTTGTGACCGGAGACGACGTGTAACCACGCGTGAAGTCTGGACGGGCTGCCACCCATGAATCGCGTCCTTTGCTCTGCTTACTCGGACGCAACACCGCGCTGAGCAGGGATTACGCCGCAGCTTCGCGCGAAGCTGCTCGGCAGGGCCGAACCCTGAGTAACTGTTGCGCCCGCCTAAGCAGTGCAAAGGGAAATGGGACAGTGGTCGGGAGCGCGCCGCGGGTCACCCGATGTGACGGGCCGAGGTGCTCCGTCGCCCACCGCGAGGGACGTCGCGCCCGCGAGGGACGTCGCGCCCGCGAGGGCGTCCGTCCGCCGCGCCGTGCCCGTCAGGGCCCTGCCCGCCCGCCGAGGCGGACGTGCCCAGCGTGCCACCGGTGTCAGTCGAGCTTGTCGCGCAGGTCATCGACCTGCTGCTGGAGGCGGTCCACCGCGCCCTCGTTGTTGATGAAGGTGGTGATGCCCGCGGCGAGGCCGAGGCCGATCAGCACCGCCAGGATGCTCAACACGAGGCCGCCGACCGCCACACCCCGCCCGGTCACCCCTGGTCGCGCGGCCATCTTCAGCCCGACGATGCCCAGGATGATCCCGATGATCCCGAGCACCAGACCGAGCCAGGCCAGGATCGCGGTCAACACGCTGATCAGACCGGACACCCCGAAGACCAGGGCGAAGGTCGCGGCCGCGCTGGTCTTGGCGCCGGTGCCCGCCCGATGGCCCTGGGACCCGGCAGTCACGCCGGATCCGCGGGCCGGTTCGCTTGCGGCACTCATGACACTCCCTTCCGCACGCGCGGCGCGCGCACTTCCGGTCGGCCGCTTCCCCACTGCGCTGGCCGTTATGCCCCCGACTGCGATCCGGCGGCGGGTGCGCGGGGTGTCGTGTCGACCCGGACGTCGGTGGGTGGCCCTAGGCTGGCGGCCCCGACAACCGGAAGGAGCACCCGATGCCCGTCGACCTCAGCGCGGCCGACGCGTTGGCGCTGCGGATGACCAGCCTGCTGCTGCGCCCGCACCCGGGCACGCGACCCGGAACCGTCGGCGAGGTGGTCGAGTGGTTCGGTGCGATGCAGGCGCAGGACCTGGCCAGCGGGCTGTGGTCGCTGGGCGCCCGGCTGCCCGGGTGGACCGTGGCCGACGTGCAGGCGGCTCTGGAACGGCGCGAGGCGCTGCGCACGTGGCCGATGCGAGGCACCGTGCACCTCGTCCCGCCCACCGACGCGCGCTGGATGCTGGAGGTGACCGGCATCCGGTCGCTGGCCGGCGCGACGACCCGACGGGGGCAACTCGGGCTCACCGACGTCGACGCGGACCGGGCGGTGGACGTGCTCGGTGCGGCGCTGGCCGGCGGTGGCCGGCTCACCCGGGCGCAGTGTCTGGCCACCCTCCGCGCGGCCGGCCTGGGCACCGACGGTCAGCGGGGCTACCACCTGCTGTGGTACGCCAGCGTGCGCGGGGTGACCTGCCTGGCGCCGAACATCGGCACCGAGCAGACCTTCGCGCTGCTCGACGAGTGGGCGCCCGGGCCACGCCGGCTGGACCGGGAGGAGGCGCTCGCCCTGCTGGCCCACCGCTACGTGCGCGGGCACGGGCCGGTCAGCGCCCGCGAGTTCGCCGGCTGGACCGGCCTCACCCTGACCGACGCGCGGCGCGGGCTGGCCGCCGCCGGCGACGCGCTGACCGTGGTGCGGGTCGACGACGAGGAGATGTACGTCGACGCGGCGTTGGCCGACGCGCCGCGCACGCCGGTCGACGACGTGCTGGTGCTGCCCGGCTTCGACGAGTACCTGCTCGGCTACCGGGATCGCGCGCTGATGCTCGATCCCGCGCACCAGGCGGCCGTCGTGCCGGGTAACAACGGCATCTTCCAGGCCACCGTGGTGCGGGCCGGCCGCGTGGTGGGCCTGTGGAAGCGGCGCATCGCCCGGGCCGCGGTCACCGTGGCGATCCAGCCGCTGACGCCGCTGGACGCCGGTGAACGTGCCCGGGTGGAGCAGGCACTGGGTCGGTACGCGGGCTTCCTCGGCCTGCCACCCCGGTTCGACTGGCCGGTCTGACCGGGGCTCGCCTCGGCGTCAGTCCTCGGCCGGGCGGGCCGGTCGCGGGCGGGCCGCGGTGGGCAGCTCGACGGGGCCGGCGGGTGAACCCCGCCGGCCCCACCATGATGGACGCCACTCAGTTGGCGAGCGCGCCGGCCGCCCGTCCCTCGTGCAGCGTGAGGTTGCGGCCGTTGGTCGGGTCGAACAGGTGGATCTTCTCCAGGTTGAACCAGACCCGGCGCGACTGCCCCTCGGCCACCGGTGACTCGGCCGACAGCCGGGTGACCAGGTTCCCGCCACCACTGGCGAAGTCGGCGGCGCCCGCGTCGGCGGCCAGCTCCTCCAGCTCGGCGGCGCTGGCCCGCTCCCCCTCGACGGTGAAGTAGACGTACTTGTCCGAGCCCATCGACTCGACGATCTCCACCGGCGCCTCGAACTCCAGGCCCCGGCGGCGGGTGTCCTCGTCGACGAGCTCGGCGTCCTCGAAGTGCTCGGGGCGGATGCCGAGGATCAGCTCGCGCGGCGCGTCGGCCGCCTCCAGCTCGCGGCGGACCCGGTCGCCGAGCGGCACGTCGCCCAACGCGGTACGCAGCCCGCCGTCCTGCACGGCGGCGTGCAGGAAGTTCATCGACGGCGAGCCGATGAAGCCGGCCACGAAGAGGTTGCGCGGGTGGTCGTACAGCTCCTGCGGGGGCCCGACCTGCTGCACCGCACCGCCGCGCATGATGACCACCCGGTCGCCGAGGGTCATCGCCTCGGTCTGGTCGTGGGTGACGTAGACGGTGGTGGTGCCGAGCTGCTTCTGCAACCGGGACACCACGGTACGCATCTGCACCCGCAGCTTCGCGTCCAGATTGGACAGAGGCTCGTCCATGAGGAACGCCTTCGGCTGACGGACGATCGCCCGACCCATCGCCACCCGCTGGCGCTGCCCGCCGGAGAGGTTCGCCGGCCGACGGTCCAGCAGCGAGGTCAGCTCCAGCACCTTCGCCGCCTCGTCGACCTTCTGGTTGATGGTCTCCTTGTCCAGCTTCGCCAGCCGCAGCGGGAACGCCATGTTCTCCCGCACGGTCATGTTCGGGTACAGCGCGTACGACTGGAACACCATGGCGATGTCCCGGTCCCGGGGGGCCTTGTCGTTGACCCGCTGGCCGCCGATGCGCAGCTCGCCGGAGCTGATGTCCTCCAGCCCCGCGATCATGTTGAGGGTGGTGGACTTGCCGCAGCCGGAGGGTCCGACCAGGATGACGAACTCGCCGTCGGCGATCTCCAGGTCGACGTCCTGCACGGCGACGGTCCCGTCCGGGAACTTCTTGCTCACCTTGTCGAGCACGATGTCAGCCACGACTACTCACCTATCCCTTGACTGCGCCGGAGGTCAGGCCGGACACGATGCGGCGCTGGAAGAAGAGGACGAACAGGATGATCGGAACGGTGATCACGACGGCGGCCGCGCAGATCGCCCCGGTGGGGTCCTCGAACTGCGACTCGCCGGTGAAGAACGACAGGGCGACCGGCACCGTACGGGCCCGCTCGGTGGAGGTCAGCGTGATGGCGAACAGGAAGTCGTTCCAGCAGAAGATGAAGACCAGGATCGCCGTGGTGAACAGCCCGGGCGCGGCCAGTGGGGCGATGACCCGCCGGAACGCCTGCCCCTGGGTGGCGCCGTCCATCTTCGCCGCCTTCTCCAGGTCCCACGGGATCTGCTTGAAGAACGCCGACAGCGTGTAGATCGCCAGCGGCAGCGCGAAGGTGATGTACGGCAGGATCAACCCGGGCCAGGTGTCGAAGAGGCCGAGCTGACGCTCGATCTCGAACAGCGGCGACACCAGCGACACCTGCGGGAACATCGCGATCAGCAGGGAGACGCCGACCAGCAGCCCCTTGCCGGGGAAGTCCAGCCGGCTGATCGCGTACGCGGCCATCGCGCCGAGCACCACCGCGACCAGCGTGGCGATCAACGCGATGCCGATCGAGTTGATCAGTGCCCGGACGAACTGGTCGGTGTCGAAGATCGTCCGGTAGTTGTCCAGCGTCCACTCCCGGGGAATGAAGTTCCCGTCGGTGAGGGTGGCCGGCGTCTTGAACGACAGCGACGCGATCCACAGCACCGGGACCAGCGCGAAGACGACCACGAGGATGTCCAGGAGACCCCAGCGCACCCGGGCCCGGGTGGTGGTTTCGGTACCGGTGGCCATGTCAACGCCTCTCGGAGTCGTCGCTGCCCGGGGCAGCGGTGCCGAACAGCTTCACGAAGACGAAGGCGATGATCGCCACGGTGATGAAGATCAGCACCGACATCGTCGACCCGATGCCGAGGTTCAGGCCCCGGATCAGGTTGTTGTAGGCCAGCATCGACACCGACGACGTCTCGTTGCCGCCGGCGGTCAGCACGAAGATGTTGTCGAAGACCCGGAACGCGTCCAGGGTGCGGAACAGCAGCGCGACCAGGATCGCCGGCTTCATCACCGGCAGCATGACCTTGGTGAACCGCTGCCACGACGTCGCGCCGTCGGTGGAGGCGGCCTTGAGCAGGTCCTCCGGGACCAGCGCCAGCCCGGCCATCAGCAGCAGCGCCATGAACGGGGTGGTCTTCCAGATCTCGGCGAGCATGATGATCGCCAGCGAGCTGGCGCGCTCGGTGAGCGGCGCGCCGTCGCTGAACAGGTTGGCCAGGTAGCCGGTGCCGGGCGTCCAGGCGTACCGCCAGGAGAACGCGGCGACGACGGTGACGATGCCGTACGGGATCAGCGCCGCGGTCCGCACGATGCCCCGCCCGACCAGCGTGCGGTGCATGATCAGCGCCAGCCCCATGCCGAGCACCAGCTCGACGCCCACGGTGACCACCGTGATCAGCATGGTCACCCCGAACGCGGTCCACCAGAACTCGTTGGTGAGCACGGTGACGTAGTTCTCCAGCCCGATGAACTTGCGCTCGTCGGGGAAGCGCAGGTCGAAGCGTTGGAGCGACAACCAGACCGAGTAGAGGATCGGGTACGCGGTCACCGCGACCATGACGAGCGCGGCCGGCGCGCAGAGCAACCAGCCGAGCTTGCGTTCGGCCTTCTTGTTCTCGCTCAGCGGCGGCTTGCGACGGCCGGCGCGCTGGGTGGGGACGGTGGCGTGCCGGCCGGTGGAGCGGGTGGTCTCCTCGGCGGTCACGTCCGCCCCGGTCGGGGTCGCGGGCAGACTCATGGGAGGACCCCCTTGGACTGGAGTGCGTCGGCGATGGCGGAGCGCAGCTCATCCGCGGTCTGCTGCGGACGGATCGCCGACGGCGGCGACAGGATCGCCGACATCACGGTGGAGATGCTCTGGTAGGCCGGGGTCAGCGGGCGGGTCGCCGGCTCCTTCAGCTCCTCCAGGATGGTGTCCTTCATCGGGTACGCCTCGGTCATCTCCGGCTCGTCGTAGACGGCCTCGATGGTGGGCGGGACGCCGTCGTTGATGGCGGAGAACTTCTGGTGCTCGGCGTCGCGGATGCACCGGGCCGCCTCGAAGGACAGCTCCGGGTGCTTGGAGTAGGAGCTGACCGCCAGGTTCACCCCGCCGATGGTGACCTTGCTGGGGGTGTTCTCGTCGACGCCCGGGATCCGGGCCCAGCCGACCTGCTTCGCCAGTTCGGGGTTCGCCTCCTGAAGGGCGGGATAGACGAACGGCCAGTTCACCTGGAAGGCTCCCGCACCGGACTGGAACTCCAGCCGGACCGGATCCTCGATGGCGTTGGTGAACGACGGCGAGGTCACGCCCGACGTGGCGAAACGCTGCAACTGCTCCAGCGCCCGGACCGTGCCGGCGTCCATCACGGCCTGCTTGCCGTCGTCACTGAGGATCTTCCCGCCGGCGCTCTCGGCCAGGGTGTTGTAGAGGACGACGAGGCCCTCGTACTGGGCGCCCATGGTGAGCACCTGGTACGGCTTGCCCTGCTCCTTGAGCTGCTGGGCAGCGGTGATCATCTGGTCCCAGGTCTTCGGCGGCTGCGGCACCAGGTCCTTGCGGTACCAGAGCAACTGGACGTTGGTGTTCTTCGGCGCGGCGTAGAGCTTGCCCTCGTAGCGGGCGGTGTCCAGCGGCCCGGAGAGGGTGCCCTGCTCGACCTCGGTCTTGTCCTGGCCGGTCCACTCGCGGATCCAGTCCGCGCTGGCGAACTCCTGGGTCCAGGTGACGTCCAGGCCGAGCACGTCCATCCCGGTGTCCTCGGCGGCCAGCCGACGCACCATCTGCACCCGCTGTTCGTCGGCCTGCCGGGGCAGCACCTGGTAGGCGATCTCGTACCGCCCCTGGGCCTGCGCGTTGCAGTCGTCGACGACCTTCTGCAGGTTCTGCTCCGGCGGGTAGTACAGGTTGATCGTCGGTGGGCCACCAGCGTCACCGGAACCGCAGGCGGCCATGGGCGCCACCAGCGTCAGCGCGGCGGCTGCCGCCACCGCGCGTACCCGTGGTCGCCGTCGACGTCGGGCCTCGTCAGGGTCGCTCATCACCCCTCCCCTCTTGTCGGCCAGCCGCCGGGGAAACGCACCGCGCCCCGGCGCACGGCGAGACGATCGGGGCGCTGGACCAGCGGCGCGCGACCCCGGACGTTTCGTGGCCTTCACACTGCCCGACCTGGAAAGTCGCGAAACCTGACGCCAGTGGGGACCTGGCCGACCGGCCCGGTGTGCGCGACGTCACTTCGGGCGGGTCGGAGGGGGCCGCGTACTCGAGGGCCGGGGGCCCGGCATGCTGTGCCGGTGATCGCACGCTTCAAGGACCTCTGCCTGGACGCCGCCAACCCGCGCCTGCTAGGTGCCTTCTGGGCCCGGATCCTCGACGCCGACGTGGCCGACGCCGGCGGCGAGGACACCCGCGTCGACCCTCGTGCCGCCCGCTCGGGCGCCGAGTCGATCTGGGTGAACCAGGTGCCGGAGCCGCGTACCGGCAAGACCCGCGTACACCTGGATCTGCGGCTGGCCGGCGCGGAGCCGTCGGCGCTGATCGCGGCCGGCGCCCGGCTGCTCCGCGCACCGTCCGGGGACGTGACCTGGTGGGTGCTCGCCGACCCGGAGGGCAACCCGTTCTGCGGGTTCGCGGCCCGCAAGGGCACCCAACCGGGCCCGTTCGAGCTGGTCGTGGACTCTGCCGACCCGGCGGCCCAGGCCGCCTGGTGGGCGGGCGTGGTCGGTGGCACCGCCGAGTTCGGCTCCGGTACCGCGTCGCTGGTCGGCGCGGCCGGGTTCCCCTGGGAGCGCTGGGTGTTCGACGCGGTGCCCGAGCCCAAGACGGTCAAGAACCGGATGCACTGGGACGTCGATCTGGTCGACCCGGAGCCCGCGGCGCTGATCGCGGCGGGCGCGACGCTGCTACGCGAGCCGCAGGACGAGAGCCGTTGGTGGGTCCTGGCCGACCCGGAGGGCAACGAGTTCTGCGCCTTCGCGCCGCGTCCCATCGGGTGAGCGACCGACTACCCAGCGCGGGCACTGTCGACTAGCGTCTTCCTAGCGCCACAGCCATCGCGTTCGCCGCCGACGTCGACACGCCTCCGGCCGACCCCAGCCTGCCCGTTCGGTTGGTAATCGCGGGAAGTCCCACCGCCATTCCCCCGGTTCGCCAGGATCGTCCCAACGAGGAGGTGCCGTCGTGCAGGACACCCGCGCTCTCGCCCTGACGTTCGAGGTGAGCGGCCTGCCACCGGTCAAGACCGAAGCGTTGTCCATCTTCGCCGCCGGGCACCGGCAGGCGACGAGGGTCCGCACCCTGCTCCAGGCCGCCCTGGCGGCGGCCCAACGCACCGGCTGGACGCCGTTGCCCGGGCCGATCGAGGTCGACCTGGTCCTGCGCTGCCCGCCCGGGCACCGTACGGCCGACGCCAGCACCCTGCTCGGCGGCGTCTGCGCGGTGTTGCAGGACAAGAAGCGGGTGACCAGCATCGGCCTGGCCCACCTCGGCGTCCTGGTGGACGTCGCTCTCTTCGACGACGACCGGCAGATCCGCCGGTTGTCGTACCACGAGGAGCCGGCGGAGGACTTCTCGTACCAGGTGCGGGTCGCCGCCGTACCGGCTGAGGTTTGACCGACGGACGCGGTGGGGTACCGCCGACGCCGACGAAGGGAGCACCATGTCGGAGCCACATGTCACGCTCGACCCGCGCGGGCTCGACCCGGTGCAGCAGAAGCTGCGCGGCCCGTTGGAGGATCAGCTGACCTCGGCGCTCCAGGCCGCCACCGACCGGGTCCGCGCCGGTTACGCCGGCGAGCCGGTCGAGCAGGTCTGCCAGCGCCTGTTGGACGAGACACGCTCCGGGCTGCATCCTGACATCGCGGCCGGCTTCAACCCCGACATGGACGAGTTCTGCCGGGTGGCGGTGGCGATCGTCCGCGGCGGCGAGGTCTCCTGATCCACCGGCCCGCCCCGGGCTCAGCTCAGTAGCGGCGCATCTGGGCGTACGGGCTGAGCACGATGCGCGGCGACAGCGCCGGGTCCAGCCAGGTCAGCACATCGACCAGGTCATCGTGTGCGAGGGAGACACAGCCGGCGGTGGCGTTGCCGGCGCTGGTGCTGAACTGGTGCAGGAAGATGCCGCTGCCCGCGTTCGGCACCGGCTTCGACACGTTCGGCGGCATGTTGTAGGTGATCACCGCGAAGTGTGTGTACGCGGGCACCTCCGTCCACAGCGCCTCGCTGGCCCCGCCGGGGTTGGTCGAGCTGTGCTGGAAGGTGTTGTACAGCGACGACGACGGGTTCTCGTTCCACCAGTCACCGCTGACCAGCCGGTGGTACGGGTACCGCACGCCCGGGTTCGCGTCGATGCCGTACATGGTCGGGCCGATCGAGTAGACCCCGGTGGGGGTGGTCGGCACACCCTCCACGTGGTTGTCGCTGAACCCCTTGGAGCCGATCCGGGCGGGCACCAACCCCGAGGCGGGCATCCAGCGACCGCTGATCCGCACGTACGCCTCAAGGGTGGCGTAGGTGGTCGTGGAGCTGGTGGTGCCGACGATGAGCACCTGCTTCGTCTGCGCCGGCAGGGTTGTCAGCCGCGCGGCCAGGTTGCGGCGCGGCCAGACCGAGCCGGTGGATGCGGACACGGTCGCGACGCCCCGGGCCGGCGCGGGTCTGCTCGCGCCGAGCGCGGGTGCCGCCGGGCTGAGCAGGGTCGGCGCGGCCAGGCCCGCCGCGGCGCCGAGCAGGAGCGATCTGCGCTTCATTCCACCATCCTGACAGTCGGCCCGGCACGCGGCTGTCCCGCCCGCCGGGAGGAGTGGTCGATTGGTTGGCCGGGTCAGGACCGGGTCCGCAACTGCCCGGCCCTGACCCCCGGTCATCCGGCATGGGAGCGGACAGCTCCAGCACCCCTGCCGCGCGCGGGCGTGGCTCAACGCCCACGCGGCTCGACAGGGAGGCCGGCCGCCCTGCACTCAGCTCCACGGTGCCCACTCGCCGGACGCCCGTTCGCCCCCGGCACACCCCGAAAGGCCGTGGACGCCGGCACAGGCTAGGCAGGCCACGGCGGGTCGGACAAGCCAGGCAGGACCGCCGGTGGCAGGACTTATCTCACGGGGAAAAACCGTCATGTCGGCGTAACGCGACCATGATCGCCGACGCTGTTCGGTCTCAGAGCGGTCAGAAGTGCCGCAGCAGGTCGCGGAACGCGGCCAAGCGCAGCACGCGGGCGTCGGTCGGGTCCAGTTCGTCGTCCTCCAGCACCCAGGTGTTCTCATTCGGAATGAACACCGCGTTCAGCCCGGCCGCGCGGGCCGGCAGGATGTCCGACTTCGGAGAGTTGCCGATCATCCAGGCGCCGGCCGGCTCGAACCCGTGCTCCCGCACCAACCACCGGTAGGTGTCGACGTTCTTCTCCGCGACGATGTGCGCGGCTCCGAAGTGGTGCAGCAGCCCGCACGCGTCCAGCTTGCGCTGCTGCTCCACCTGGTCCCCCTTGGTCAGCAGCAGCAACTCGTGCCGACCGGCCAGCTCGTCGAGCGCGTCGGCCACCCCGGGCATCAGCTCCACCTGGTGCTCGACCAGGGCCACCGCCAGCCGCTCGATCTCCTGGCGCTCGGCGTCGGTGGCCGGTCGCTCACGCAGCCGCTCCAGGCACTCCGCCAGGCTGCGCAGGAAGACCTTGCTGCCGTAGCCGTGCGCCACCGTGTTGGCCCGCTCGATGTCGTCGAGGACGGCCCGCAGCTCCACCCGGTCCAGTGTCGGGTGGTCGAGCCAGGCCAGGAAATCGTCGATCACCCGCTCGAACACGACGTTGTTCTCCCACAACGTGTCGTCCGCGTCGAAGATCAGCACCTGCGCCTGCCGGCGCGCCGCCTGGTCCACCGTCATGCCGCCCCCCTTGTGATCAACGCTCCTGACGGTTCGGGACCTTAGGGCATGGCGCGAGGCGCACCCAAGGATTTTCCATCCGACTCGGCCGCCAGGCAGGGCCACCGCAACAACCGTTCCGCGATCATCGTCTCCCGCTCCTCCTGCGCCTCCGGACGCAACCGGCCACCCCGGGTGAGCATGACCATGCCGTGCAACAGACTCCAGCCCACCTCGGCCAGGGTGTCCGGATCACGCCCCTCGGCCAGCGGGGTCAGGGCCGCCCGCAGCTCGGCGAACACGCCGCGGGGAGCGGCCGGCACGCCGTCCACGCCGAGGGCCAGGTCGGGGGTCAGCGCGAGCATCGCGTCGTAGACCTCCGGATTCGCGTACGCGAAGTCGAGGTACGCGCTCGCCACCGCTGGCCAGACCCGTTCCGGATCGCCGGTCGCCTCCGCGTGCGCCTCGGCCAGGTCGGCGGCCAGGTCGGCGAAGGCGCACACCGCCACGGCGGCGAGCAGCGCCTCCTGATCGGCGAAGTGCCGGTAGAGGTCGCCGACGTCGACCTCGGCCCGCTCGGCCAGCCGCCGAGGGCTCACCCCCGTCCAGCCCTCGACCTCGGCCAACTCCCGCGCGACCGTGACGATGAGGTCGCGTCGGTCCTCTTCGGTGGCTCCCTCGGCAGATCCGGACACGACCACGAGCGTAAGTCGAAGACACCGACGGCAGCCGCGCGGTGACAGATTGGTGACTGTCCGTGCCGGACGGTCAGTGCCGCACCCGGCGCTTGGTCGTTAGGTGATGGGATCACCGGGACGGGAGGGCACGTGGTCATGGGACGGCACCCGGCGGGCGGATGAGTGAGAGGGGCGACGCGCGGCTGCTCCGCACCGAGAGCAGTCTCCAGCGAGCCACCTTCCTGGAACTCTTCCTCGACTTGGTCTTCGTCTTCGCGCTCACCAGGATCTCGGCCCGGTTGATCACGGATTTTACCGGTACCGAACGCGGCGCGCTCGCGGGTCTCGGTCAGGCCCTGCTGCTGCTCCTGGCCCTGTGGGCCGTCTGGTCGTTGACGGTCTGGTCGACCAGTTGGCTGAATCCGGAGGCGCCGGTAGTCCAGACCGTCATCGTCATGACGATGGCCGGCGCCATGGTGATGGCCGTCGCGGTGCCCGACGGCTTCGGCGCGCGGGCCTCCCTCTTCGCCGTCACCTACGTGACCCTCCAGATCGGCCGGGTGCTGTACTTCCACATCGCCGGACACGGCCGGCCGGATTCGCGGCAAACGATCCGGGTGCTGGTCTGGCTCGGCTTGAGCGCACCGCTCTGGGTCGTCGGTGGGCTGATCGACGATGGCACGGTTCGTGGGTCGCTCTGGACCATCGCCGCGCTGGTCGACTATGTCGGGTTGTTCCTCGGGTGGCCGACACCCCGGGTCGGCGCGCAACGGATCGGCGGACAGACGATAGCGGCCGAACACCTGGCCGAGCGGTACCAACAGTTCCTCCTCATCGCGCTCGGCGAGGCGATCTTCGTCATCGGGTTGGCCTTCAGCGGCAGCCAGTTCCACACCGCGCAGACGGCCGGCTTCACGCTGGCGTTGGCGACCACCGTCCTGCTCTGGCGGATCTACTTCCACCTGGCGGGAGGCGTGCTGGGTGCGGCCATCAGCCGTTCCCGGGACGCCCCCCGCCTGGCCACCGACATGGCACTCGCCCACCTGGTCATGATCGCCGGGGTCGTGCTGACCGGCGTGGGCTTCGAGCTGTTCATCACCGAGCCACTCGGTGACCTTCCGGCGCCCTGGCTCATCGCCGTCCTCGGCGGCCCGGCGGTCTTCCTCGCCGGACGATCGGCCCTCGAATACCAGGTCTTCGGTCGGGTGTCCCGATCCCGGACCGGTGGCCTGCTGGCCCTCGCGCTGCTGACGCCGGCAACGCTCCACCTGCCGCCCCTCGCGACCGGCGCGGCCACTGCCGTGGTGCTCCTGGGCGTCACCTACGCGGACGCGCGACGCTCACACCGCCGACCAGCGGAACAACCTGCACCACCGGTCTAGCCTGGCGGGGCTCAGTGCCAGTCGCTGATCCGGACGTCGTCCGGGGCCGGCCTGCCACGCCCGGTCTCCACAAGCTCCTTGAGACTCATGAGGAACATCGCCCACTTGGTGCTGCAGTGGTGCATGAACTCGACCGGCTCGCGCCAGCCCCCGTGGGTGAACTGGACGATGGTGTACTCACCGCGCTGGTCGAGGCGCCAACCGATCTCGGTGCCGATCCACTCCTCAGGGCCGTCAATGACCCGCCACCGCACGTGGCCGGAGGGGTCGAGCTGCACGACCTCCATGTCGAAGCCACCGACGTCGCCGAACCGGAAGGCCAGGCGTCCGCCGACCTCGCTCTTGCCGACCGTGTCGGTCGTCCACCAGCCGGCGATGCCCTCTGGAGTTGCCACCGCTCGGTAGACGTCGTCGAGTGAAGCGACGACTCCGACCCGGTGCAGGATGTCCACCATGTCACTCTCCCTGGTTGTCGTTGCGGTTGTGCTCGATGGCCTCGGCGATCCGCCTGATCCGGCGGAGGCGGGCGTCCCAGGTGGCACCGACCGCTGACATCTGGGCGGCGGCGCGGGCGAGCTGCGCCTCGTCGACCTGGTAGTGCCGCTCGCGACCGGCCGGCGCGGCGTGCACCAGACCGACCCGGTCCAGGACGGCCAGATGCTTCGAGACGGCCTGGCGGGTGACGGGCAGCCGCTCGCTCAGTGACGTGGCGGTGCCCGACCCCCCGGCGAGAAGAAGGTCGATCATCGTGCGCCGGAGTGGGTCGCCGATGGCCGACCACAGGTCGTCGTCGACCGCGGTGCTCATGAGGTGGCGACCAGCCGCGCAACGTACGTGCCCAGCGCGGGAATGTAGTGGTCCCACCCGCTCACGTGGTCGCGGTACTGCTCCTCGATGACAGCGACCTCCCATCCCATCTCGCGGAACCCGGTCTCGGTCATGCGGATCTGGGTTCCCGTACCGGTCGGGGCCAGCTCGAAGGTGACCAGCAGCGAGGGCCCGCTCCGGGCCGGGTCCGAGTAGCACCACCGGAAAGAGAACCGCTTCGGAGGGTCGACCTCGACGACGGCGAGGGCGACGGTGTTCGTCTCGCCCGTCGCCGCGTCGCGCCACACAAGCTCACCGGGCGCGCCCGCGACCGGCTCGAACCGCGCGTCGTCGGGCCACCACTCCCGCATGTGCTCGGGCCGACTGATCACCTCGAAGACCACCTCGGGCGATGCGTCGACGTGAATGTCCCGCTCGATGGATCCGTGTTCCATGCCACCCAACCTTTCGCAACCTTTGGTTGCGTAAGGCTACAACATCCAGGACGCGACGCGCAACCTTTCGTTGCATGTTGAGTGGCGCGGCCAGCCCGCATGATCGGTGCTCGAACCAGGATCGAGTGGCCTCCGAACGCCGGGGACACCACTACAACATTGATCGAGCACGATCATGCCGGCGCCGCCGCCGACAACGCCGACGCCGCCGCCGGACGCGCGGGCGGCGGCGGGGTCAGCGGCGCAGGGTGAGGATCAGGTCGGCCACCAGCGCCGTCCAGCCCGTCTGGTGCCAGGCGCCCAGCCCGGCCCCGTTGTCGCCGTGGAAGTACTCGGGGAACGCGATCAGGTCCCGCCAGTCCGGGTGGGTCTGGAACAGGCGCGCCGCCCCGTAGATCGGACGTCGACCCCAGTCGTCCTGGGTGAAGAGCGAGATCAGCCGGGCCGAGAGGTCGTCGGCGATCTCGTCCAGCGTGCGCTTCACCCCGGAGCGGGTCGGGTACTCCACCTGAAGGTCGTCGCCGAAGAACGCCGCGTAGTCGCGCAGCGCGCTGATCAGCAGGAAGTTCGTCGGCATCCAGATCGGGCCGCGCCAGTTCGAGTTGCCGCCGAACAGCCCGCTGGTCGACTCCGCCGGCTCGTACCCGACGGAGAACTCCTGCCCACCGAGGGTGACCGAGAACGGCTTGTCGAGATGCGCGCGGGACAGCGTACGGAGGCCGAAGTCGGAGAGGAACTCGTCGCTGTCCAGCATCCGGGCGAGCAGCCGCACCACCTGCTCCGGGCCGACCATGGACAGCAGCCGCTGCTGGCGGCCGTCCGGGCCCAGCCGGCGGGTGCCGATCACCTCGGCGTACTCCGGTCGGTTGGTGAGGAACCAGCGCAGCCGGGCGCCCAGCTCCGGCAGCTGGTGCAGGGTCCGGGCGGTGAGCCGGGTGGTGGCGGCCAGCGGCAGCAGCCCGACCACCGACCGGACCTTCAGCGGCACCTTCGTGCCGTCGGCGAGCCGCAGCACGTCGTAGAAGAAGGCGTCCTCGTCGTCCCAGAGCCCCTGCTCGTACGCGGCGGCGGCGATGTACGCGAAGTGCTCGAAGAACTTGGTGGCCGTGTCCACCCAGGTGCGGTCGTGCTCGGCCAGCACGATCGCCATGTCCAGCATGTTCAGCGCGTACATGGCCATCCAGCCGGTGCCGTCGGACTGCTCCAGCACACCGGCCACCGGCAGCGCCGCCGACCGGTCGAACGGCCCGACGTTGTCCAGCCCGAGGAAGCCGCCCTCGAATACGTTGTTGCCGCCGGTGTCCTTCCGGTTGACCCACCAGGTGAAGTTGAGCAGCAGCTTGTGCATCACCCGGGCCAGGAACTCGTAGTCCCGGCCGCCGTCGATCTCGAACACCTTGAGCGCCGCCCACGCGTGCACCGGCGGGTTCACGTCACCGAACGCCCACTCGTACGCCGGGATCTGCCCGTTGGGGTGCAGGTACCACTCGCGCAGCAGGAGCAGCAGTTGCGCCTTGGCGAAGCCCGGGTCGACCCGGGCGATGCTCACGCAGTGGAAGGCCAGGTCCCAGGCCGCGTACCAGGGGTACTCCCAGGGATCGGGCATGGAGATGACGTCGAAGCTCGTCATGTGCCACCAGGCGCTGTTGCGCCCGTGGCGACGCCCGGCCGGCGGAGTCGAACCCGGGTCGCCGTCCAGCCAACGCTTGACGTCGAAGTGGTAGAACTGCTTGCCCCACATCAGCCCGGCGATGGCCTGCCGGGCCACGAGCGCCTCGTCGGGCGTGGCGGCCTCCGGGATCACGCCGGCGAAGAAGCGGTTCGCCTCGGCACGCCGCGCCCACACCACCGCCTCGAAGCCGTCGCCGAGATCCGCCCGGGGCGGCGGGGCGGCGGCCGGCGGCGACGCGGTGCGGGTCAGCCGCAGCCGGATCTGACGCTGTCCGCCGGCCGGCACGTCGAGCACGTAGTGCAGTGCGCCCTTGGTGCCCTCCCTGGCCGGGTTGACCGTGGCGGCGCCGTTGACCACGTGGTCGTTGATGCCGTCCTTCGGGTAGCGGGACCGGCCGGGCAGGCCCCAGAGCCGCTCGGCGTTGGTGTCGTTGTCGCAGAGCAGCGGCACCGGGTCTCCGTCGCCCTCCAAAAGAAGTTGGCCGAGCACCCGGTGCTCGCCGACCAGCCGCGCGCCCTCACCGGTCAGCCGGGGAATCCGGTCAGCGCCGGGCAGGCCCCAGGCCCAGGTGTTGCGGAACCACAGGCTGGGCAGCACGTGCAGGGTGGCGGCCCGGTCGCCCCGATTGGCCACGGTCACCACCATGCACAGGTCGGTCGGGGACGCCTTGGCGTAGTCGACGCTGACCGCCCAGTACCGGTCGTCGTCGAAGATCCCCGTGTCCACCAGCTCGTACTCGGTGTCGTCCCGGCCGCGCTGCGCGTTCACCGCGACCAGCTCGTCGTACGGGAAGGCGGCCTGCGGGTAGTGGTAGCGCCAGCGCATCCAGGAGTGGGTGGGCGTGGAGTCCTCGTACCACCAGTACTCCTTGACGTCCTCGCCGTGGTTGCCGCCGTCACCGCCGAGGCCGAACATCCGCTCCTTGAGGATCGGGTCCCTGCCGTTCCACAGCGCCAGGGCGAAGGCGAACGTCTGCCGGTCGTCGCAGACGCCGGCCATCCCGTCCTCATTCCAGCGGTAGGCTCTGGACCGCGCGTGGTCGTGCGGGAAGTAGTCCCAGGCCGTACCGTGCTCGCTGTAGTCCTCCCGCACCGTCCCCCACGCCCGTTCGGACAGATAGGGACCCCATGCGCGCCAGTCCTGCTCCCCCGAGTCGGCCTGGGCGAGCCGGAGCCGCTCGGCGTCGGGTGGCGAGGCGTCGGAGGACGAACGGTCAGAGATCACGTGCACATCTTTGACGTCGCCGCGGTACTTGACCACAGCAGCCATTCTCGTCGTGGCGTGTTACACCCCGCCGCCGGTGGAGGAAAGTTGATCGACATTCACTTCGGCCCGCAGGTGTGCGGCGAGCTGACCAGCGCGGCCAGCCGGGAGTGGCTGGTGCCCGACGGCGTCGGCGGGTACGCGATGGGCACCGTCGCCGGGCTGCGGACCCGGCGCTACCACGGTCTGCTGGTGGTGCCCGGTGAGACGCCGGCGTCCCGCCGGGTGGGACTGGTCAGCCTCGACCCGTCGGTCACCCTGCCGTCCGGCGCGCGGGTCCGGCTCGGGGCGCACGAGTGGTCCTCCGGGGACGTCGACCCGCGCGGCTTCGAGCTGCTGGAGCGCTTCGACCTGGTCGACGGGCTGCCCCGGTGGCGGTGGCGGATCGGCGCGGTGGTGATCGAGCGGGAGCTGGCGATGCTGCCCGGCCGCTCCTGCGTGGCGGTGGTGCACCGGCTGGTGGCCGGCGGGCCGGTCCGGCTGGAACTCTCCGCCGCCTGCACCTGGCGTGACGCGCACGGCGAGCGGCGGGCCGACGGCCCGACGCCGCAGGTCGAGGCGGTGGCCGACGGCGCGGTGGTCGAGGGGGCGTACCGGCTGGCCGGCCCGGGCTGGACGCCCGAGGGGCAGTGGTGGCTGGGTGTGCACCACCGCGAGGAGGCGAGCCGGGGGCTGCACCCCGACGAGGACCTCTGGTACGCGGGCCGCTTCGCCGGCGATCTGCGGCGCCCCGGTGACACCGTGTCGGTGCGGGCCTGGGCCGGCCGGCTCGACGAGGAGCCGCCGCCCGCCCCGGAGATCGTGGCGACGGCCCGGCGGCGCAACCGTCAGGTGGTGGCGACGGCGAAGCCGGCGGACCCGGTGGAGGCGACGCTCGCGTTGGCCGCGGACGCGTTCGTGGTGCGTACCGGCCGCACGGCGGTCGACGTGGTCGCCGGCTACCCGTGGTTCGGCGCGTGGTCGCGGGACACGATGATCTCGTACGAGGGGCTGTTCCTCTGCACCGGTCGCGCGGACGAGGGTCGGGAGCTGCTGCGGGCGTACGCGGCGACGCTGTCCGAGGGGATGCTGGCCAACACGGCCGACACCGGGCGGGTGGAGTACAACACCGTCGACGGCACGCTGTGGTTCCTGCACGCGGTGAGCCGGCACGTCACCGTCACCGGTGACACCGACCTCGGCGACGAGCTGCTGCCCGCGCTGCGCACGGTGATCGACGCGCACGTTGCCGGCACCCGCTACGGCATCGCCGTCGACCCGGCCGACGGGCTGCTCACCCAGGGCGCCCCGGGCACCGCGCTGACCTGGATGGACGCCCGGGTGTACGGGGTGCCGGTCACCCCGCGTACCGGCAAGCCGGTCGAGGTCAACGCGCTGTGGATCAACGCGCTGGCCGGGCTCGCCGAGCTGACCGAGCTGGCCGGTCGGGACGCGGCCGAGCTGCGGCGACGGCACGGGCAGGCCACCGCCTCGTTCCGGGACCGCTACCCCGCGCCGGGCGGCTGGCTGCACGACGTGCTGGACGCGCCCGCACCGGCGTACCCGCTGGGCGGGGCCGCCCTGCACGACGACGACTCGCTGCGCCCCAACCAGCTGCTGGCCTGGTCACTTCCGTTCGCGCCGCTGGAGCCGGACGAGGCGACGCTGCGCCGGGTCGCGGCCGGGCTGCTCACCCCGCTCGGGCCGCGCAGCCTCGCCCCGGAGTCGCCGGAGTTCGTCGGCCGGCACCGGGGCGGCCCGGCCGAGCGGGACGGCGGCTACCACCAGGGCACCGTCTGGCCGTGGCTGCTCGGCCCGTACGTGGACGCCTGTCGCCGGGGCAAGATGTCGGTCGATGACATGTTCGTCGGTATTGAGTCCCATCTGACCGAGTTCGGGCTAGGCTCGGTGAGCGAGACGGCCGACGGCCTCGCGCCGCACGCCGCGACCGGCTGCCCGTTCCAGGCATGGTCGGTGGCCGAGCTGCTGCGGGTGCGCCGAAAGGGCCAGTAGCGCTTTACACGACCGCAACGGCGGTGTCTCCGCTGGTTATCTCGCCCCCGGCAGGATTGGTCCGAGATCCAGACGCGACGGCGGGCACCGGCTCCGGTGCGGTCGGCGCGCGCCCGGACACAACCAGAGGGGGCCGCATGTCACCCGACGCCCACGTGATCGACATCCACCCCGCCCGGCAGCTGCGGGTGCTGATGCTCTCCTGGGAATACCCGCCGGTGCTCGTCGGCGGCCTCGGCCGACACGTCCACGCCCTCTCCGTCGCCCTCGCCACCGCCGGCCACGACGTCACCGTCGTCACCCGCCACACCGACGGCGCACCCCTGGAGGAATACGCCGACGGCGTACGCATCCTGCGCGCCCCCGAAGACCCCGTCACCTTCCCCCTGGCCACCGAATCCCTCCTCGCCTGGACCATGGCCTTCAACCACACCCTCACCCGCACCGCCCTACGCGCCACCGAAGCCGGCACCTACGACGTCATCCACGCCCACGACTGGCTCGTCGCCCACACCGCGATCACCCTCGCCGAGCACCTGGACCTGCCCCTGGTCACCACCATCCACGCCACCGAGGCCGGCCGGCACCAGGGCTGGCTGCCCGAGGAGATGAACCGCACCATCCACGGCGTCGAGCACTGGCTCAGCGGCTCCTCCACCCGGGTGATCACCTGTTCGGCGTACATGCGCGAGCAGGTGACCGCGCTGTTCGACCTCCCGGCCAGCCAGGTCGACGTGGTACCCAACGGGGTCGACAACCGGGCCTGGCGGGCCCGGCCACGCGCGGTCGCCTCGGCCCGGGCCCGGTTCGCCGCGGACGGCCCGCTCGTCGGGTACGCCGGCCGACTGGTCTACGAGAAGGGCGTACAGCACCTGGTGCACGCGGTGCCCCGCCTGCGCGAGCGGCACCCCGGGCTGCGCGTGGTGATCGCCGGCGACGGCCCGTACCGCGCCGAGCTGGAGGACGAGGCCCGCCGGCTCGCGCTCTGCTCGACCGTCCACTTCACCGGCTTCCTCGACGCCACCCAACTGCCGGCGGTGCTCGGCGCCACCGACGCCACCGTGGTGCCCAGCCTCTACGAGCCGTTCGGCATGGTGGCGCTGGAGGCGGCGGCCGCCGGTGCGCCACTCGCGGTGGCCCGCACCGGCGGGCTCGCCGAGATCGTCGAGCCCGGCGTGACCGGCGTGACGTTCCCGCACAGCGACCCGGACGCCCTCGCCGGCGCGGTGGGCCACCTCCTCGGCGACGAGGTCTTCGCCCGGCGGGTCGCCCGCCGGGCGCGCAGCATGGTCGTCGAGCGGTACGGCTGGGCCACCATCGCGGCCCGCACCGCCGCCAGCTACACCACCGCCAGACGCGAGCACGGCCCACTTCAGGCCCGCCGGATCGCCGCCCAACTGGCGGGCGGACGTACCCGGATCGCCATCCCGGAGGGCAATCTGCTCGCCGCGGCCGACCACGCCGCCTGCTGAGCCGAGGCGGACGACCGATAGGTGACTCCCGATCCGCTGGTTAGGGTGTATCCCGGACAGCGGCTGAGGAGGAGCGTGCGCAGGTGCTGATCGCCGGTCGGTACCGGCTGCTCGACCTGGTGGGTCGCGGGGGCATGGGCCGCGTGTGGCGGGCCCGCGACGAGATGTTGCACCGAGAGGTCGCGGTCAAGGAGGTCGTGCCGCCGAGCTGGCTGGCCGACCACGAGCGGGCCGAGCTGCGCTCGCGCACCCTGCGGGAGGCGCGCGCCGCGGCCCGGCTCAACCATCCCGCCGTGGTCCGGCTCTACGACGTCGTCCCGGCCGAGGACAGCCCCTGGATCGTGATGGAGTACGTCCCGTCCCGCACCCTGCAGGACGTGCTGGACGCCGGGGGGCCGTTGGCTCCGGCCGAGGCGGCCCGGATCGGCCTGGCCCTGCTCGGCGCGTTGCGGGCCGCGCACACGGCCGGGGTGCTGCACCGCGACGTCAAACCGCAGAACGTGCTCATGGCACATGACGGGCGGGTGCTGCTCACCGACTTCGGGCTGGCCACGTTCGACGGCGGCGACGGGGCGATGACCCGCCCCGGCATGGTGCTCGGCTCCCCGCAGTACGTCGCCCCGGAGCGGGCCTCCGAGGCGGTGTCCACCGTGGCCGCCGACCTGTGGTCGCTCGGGGCCACCCTGCACACCGCCGTCGAGGGCCGCTCCCCGTACGCCCGCAGCACCGCGATGGCCACGCTGAGCGCGCTCGCGGCCGGGCCGCCGGACCCGGCCCCGCACGCCGGGCCGCTCGCGCCGGTACTGGCCGGGCTGCTGCGCCGTGACCCGCGCGACCGTCTCGACCACGAGGCGGCCCACCGGCTGCTCACCGCCGCCGCGACCGGCCACACCGGCCCGCTCCCGGTGCCCGACGGGACAGAGTCGGCAGCGGATCCGGCCGACCATCCCGACACGTCCACCGACCTGTCCGATCAGGATCCCACCATCCCGCTGCCCGAACCTGGCCGACCCACCGCCGCCCGGGCCGGGGCCCCGGGTGATCCGCCCGCCGGAGACGCCGCCGAGCGGACCGACACCCCTGGCGGGCAGGCGCCCGCTCGGGCGGTCGGACGACCGGCCGGGCGGACAGCCCGCCGGGCGGGGCTGGTCGTCACGGCGCTGCTGGTGGCGGCCGCTGCCGGCGTCGGCACCGCGCTGGCCGTCAGCGACGACGAAGCGGCGGACACCGCCGAACGGTCGACCAGCGCGCCGCCGACCGACCGTCCGCCCGACGGTGACGGCCCGGGCGGGCCGCACGGTCACGGCCCCGACCGGCCGGGCCGGCCGCCGGGCGGGGGCGCCTTCCCCCCGCCACCGTTTCCGTGCGTCCGCCCGGACGCCGTCGGTGCGCCGGCGCCGCCCGCGTCGCCGCCTCCCGGCGAGCGCTTCCGGCCGCCGGCCGGCTGGGTCTGGCACGCCGACCCCAGCGGCTTCCGGGTCTCCGTGCCCGCGACCTGGCATTACTCCCGTGACGGCGAGGTGGCCTGCTTCCAGGACCCGGCGACCGGACGGGCGTTCAGCGTCGCCGAGGGCGGCGCCACCGACCCGCTGGCTCGGCTGACCGCGATGCGGGACGCGGCGGCGGAGGTCGGGGCGCTGCCGGAGTACGACGAGGTCCGGCTCGCCGGGGGCGACGGCGGGGCGGAGTGGGAGTCCCGGTGGGCGGCGCCCTACGGCGCCCGGCTGCACGCCCGGCAGCATGTCGCCGGAGCACCCGCCGGTAACGGCCGCTGGACGCTGGGCTGGATCACCGACGACCGGGACTGGACCGCCGCCACCGCGGACTGGACGACGGTGCGAACGAGTTTCCGACCACCCCGTTGACCTGCACCGTGTGGGCCGGTTCGGTGTGCGGTCCGGGGTGGATCGAGGCCGCGCGGTGGATGAGAAAAGCCGCGCCGGTGGCTATCGTGTAACACGGGGTGACCGAGGGGGAGCGACTGTGCAGCAGTTGCTGATCGCGGGTCGGTACCGGCTGCTCGACCTGGTCGGCGCCGGCGGCATGGGCCGGGTGTGGCTGGCCCGCGACGAGATGCTGCACCGCGACGTCGCGGTGAAGGAGGTCGTGCCACCGTCCTGGCTGGCCGAGACCGAACGAGCCGAGCTGCGGCTGCGGACCCTGCGCGAGGCGCGTACGGCGGCCCGACTCAACCACCCCAACGTGGTCCGCATCTACGACGTGGTGCACGACCGGGAGAGCCCCTGGATCGTGATGGAGTACGTACCGTCCCGGTCGGTGCAGCAGATCATCGGCGCGGAGGGGCCGCTGAACCCGCAGCGCACCGCCCGGATCGGGCTGGCCGTTCTCGCCGCGCTGCGGGCCGCGCACACCGCCGGTGTGCTGCACCGCGATGTGAAGCCGCACAACGTGCTGGTCGCCGACGACGGGCGGGTGGTGCTCACCGATTTCGGGCTGGCCACGTTCGACGGCGGCGACGGGGCGATGACCGAGCCGGGCATGGTGCTCGGCTCGCCGCAGTTCGTCGCGCCGGAGCGCGCCCGCGAAGGGGTGTCGAATCCCCGTACCGACCTGTGGTCGCTGGGTGCGACGCTCTACGCGATGGTCGAGGGGCGTTCGCCGTACGCCCGCTCCAGCGCGATGGCGACGCTCAGCGCGCTGGCCACCGAACCGCCGGACCCGATGCGCCGGGCCGGGTCGCTGCACCCCGTGCTCACCGGCCTGTTGCAGCGCGACCCCTGGCGGCGGTTGACCGCGGCGGAGGCGGAGCCGCTGCTGCGCGGCGCGGCGGCGGACGACGACCCGCCCACCGAGCCGGCCCGCTCCGCCGCGGTGGCGGCCGTACGCAGCGCGGGCCGCGCCGCCGTGCCCGCCGCTCCGACCGGTTGGCCCTCCCCGCCCGGCGACCCGCCGGCGTCGACCGACCGGCCGGCGACCCGACCCGGCCGCTGGCGTCGGCGGATGCTCACCCTGGGCGGCGCGGCGACCGCGCTGCTCGCCGCCAGCGGTGTCGCGTTGGCGCTGGTCAACCGCAACGACGGCCGGACGCCACCGTCCGGCGCCGGGGGCGGCGAGGCCACCCCCCGCCCGGCCGCATTCGCCTGCGCGACGCCCCCGCCACCGACGGCCACCCCGGTGCCGTCGGTGCCGCAACCGGCCGACGCGCGGTACCGGCTGGTGAAGGGCTGGACGTGGCACGACGACCCGGCCGGGTTCCGGATCGCCGCGCCGGTGGGCTGGCTGCGCTGGACCGAGGAGTCGACGACCTGCTTCCGGGAGTCCGGCGGGCCTCGGATCCTCAGCGTCGAGGCGGGGCCGGCCCGACCCGACCCGGTGGCGTACTGGAAGGCGGAGGAGGCCCGGCTCACCGGCGGCGAGGCGCTACCGGGCTACCGCAAGGTGGACATCTCGGCGCTGGACATCTTCGAGGGCGGCGCGATCTGGGAGTGCGGCTGGAAGAACGCCGCCGGCGAGCGGGTGCACAGTTTCCGGCTGCTGGCCAACACCTCGGCCGGGCGCGCCTTCACCGTCTCGTGGTTGACAAAAGAGTTCGACTGGCAGGTCAACGCGACATACTTGCCGATGATCCGGCAGAGCTTCACCCCCGCACTCTGACGTTGTCCACCGTGGACCGACCGGAGGATGCCCCTGCGGCGCCGCCGCTAACTACAGTGGCGTAGTTTTGGCGCTCAAGATCCCTGGGGAGGGTGAGCCGAGATGATGGGACCGTCGCACGCGCTGTCCGGCGCGGCGGTGTGGTTGGCCGGGTCCTGGGCACTGGACCAGTTCGCCGACTACCACCAGTCGCCACTCGCGTTGGCGGTGGGCACCGCGGTGTGCGCGGGTGGCGCGCTCTTTCCCGACCTCGACATGTCGGGCAAGGTGACCCGCAACCAGGGTGGCGCGACCGTGGCCCGCACCTTCGGGGTCTTCTCGCTCTTCGCCGCCGAGGTGATGGAGAAGATCTCCCTCGGGGTCTACTACGCCACAAAGCTCAGCAAGGACCCGCGCCGCAACAACGGGCACCGGACGCTGACCCACACGCTTCCGTTCACGGTTCTGATCGGGTGGGGCACCACCGCGCTCTGCGCCGCGTACGGCAAGTGGGCGGTGATCACCATCCTGTTCTTCATGTTCGGCCTGGCCCTGCGCGGGCTGTTCGACAAGTGGGCCGAGCGGGCGGGGTGGGTGATCATCACCCTCGCGTCGGCCGGAGCGGCCTGGTTCACCTTCGCGAACCTGCCGGGTGGGCGCGGCTATCCGCTGATCGGTACCGCCGTCGGCGTGGGCTGCTTCGTCCACATTCTCGGTGACATGATCACCCGAGCCGGCGTGCCGATCCTCTGGCCGATCCCGATCAAGCGGCGCATGTGGACGATGATCGGCCTGCCGAACGGCATCGCCCTGCGTACCGGCAGCAAGGCCGAGGTGGTCGTGCTGCGTGCCGTGCTGACCGTCGTGGCGGCGCTCGCCATGGCGGGCCTGGTCGCGCCGTCGGTGTTGCAACGGTTCAACATCGAGATATGACCGACCCGGGCGCGCAGTCACCTCCGGAGGCTGACGAGCGGGTGCCGGATTTCTGGCGCGCACTGGGGCTGCCAGGGCTGGCCGACGTGCACGTGCACTTCCTGCCGCCGCGACTGCTGCGCCGGGTGTGGGCGTACTTCGACGCGGCCGGCCCGCTGGTCGGCACCGAGTGGCCGATCCGTTACCGGTGGAGCGACGCCGACCGGGTGGCGCACCTGCGCCGGCTCGGGGTACGCGCGTTCAGCGCGTTGGCGTACCCGCACCGGCCGGGCATGGCGGCGGACCTGAACCGCTGGACGTTGGAGTTCGCCCGCGCCACCCCGGGCTGCCTGCCCTCGGCCACCTTCTTCCCCGAGCCGGACGCTCCCGGCTACGTCGAGGAGGCGCTGACCGGCGGGGCCCGGCTGTTCAAGGTGCACGTGCAGGTCGGCGGGTTCGCGCCGACTGACCCGGCGCTGGACCGGGTGTGGGGGCTGCTGGCCGACGCGCGTGTGCCGGTGGTGGTGCACGCCGGGCACGCCCCGGTGGGGACCACGCACACCGGGCCGGACCTGTTCGCCGCCCTGCTCGCCCGCCACCCCCGGCTGACCGCCGTGGTGGCGCATCTCGGCGCCCCCGACTACCGGGCCTTCCTTGATCTGGCCGAGGCGTACGAGCGGGTCCGGTTGGATACCACGATGGCATTCACCCCGTTCTTCGACCGGTTCGTGCCGTTCCCCGCCGACGAGCTGCCCCGGCTGCGCGATTTGGGGCTGGCCGGCAAGGTGTTGCTGGGCAGCGACTTCCCGAACATCCCCTACCCGTACGCCGACCAGTTGACCGGGCTGGCCCGGCTGGACCTCGGCGACGACTGGCTGCGTGCGGTCTGCTGGGACAGCGCCGCCACCCTGTTCGACCTGCGCTGACGCGCCACCCGCCCGAGCCCCACGCGCTCCCGGCTCCCGGCTCCCGGCTCCCGGCTCCCGGCTCCCGGCTCCCGGCTCCCGGCTCCCGGCTCCCGGCTCCCGGGATTGTGCTGGATCCCTCGGGATGTTGCGCGATCCGGCGGGCCGGGCGGGGTCCCTCGATTGCCTTTGCTCTGCTTCAACGACCGCAACACCCACTGTCCGGATACCGGACGGCAGGTGTTGCGTGGAGTGAAGCAGAGCAAAGGCGGCCACAGACCACCCGTGGGCCGGGGCCGGGGCCGGGGCCGGGGCCGGGGCCGGGGCCGGGGCCGGGGCCGGGGCCGGGGCCGGGGGCCCGGGGGCCGGGGCCGAAGCTACGAGGCCGCCGGGCACAGGACGCCGCAGGACGCCGGGCAGGACGCGGGATGCGCGGCGACGGGCCCGGCTAGCGGGCCAGGTGCAGGGCACGGGCGGGCCAGGTGCGGGCTGCCGAGGAGGGCCCGCGGGGCAGCGGCGTCTTTTCGACATCGGCTATTGACGTCGCCGTAACAGGTGGCCTAGCGTCTGTCGAAACGCTTCGTCGAAACGCTTCGACGATCATTCGGGAGCGATCCCACGCCGGGCCGGAGGAGGTGCGCGGTGGCCACCATGCACGACGTCGCCCGCCTCGCCCGGGTCTCGGTCAGCACCGTGTCGTACGTGCTCACCGGCACCCGACCGATCTCCCAGGCCACCCGGGACAAGGTGCTCGCGGCGATGGCCGAGCTCGACTACCAGCCCAACGCGATGGCCCGTGGCCTGGCCAGCCGGCGCAGCCGGATCCTCGGTCTGCTGATGCCGATGGACGAGCGGGGCCTGGGCGCGACCGAAACGGCCTTCGTCACCGGCGCCGCCGCCGCGGCCAGCGCGGCCGGCTACCACCTGGTGCTCTCCCCCGTCGGCGGCGGCGACCTCGACGACCTGCGGCGGCTGGCCAGCCAGCGGATGCTCGACGGGGTCGTGCTGATGGAGGTGCAGCTCGCCGACGAGCGGGTCACCGTCCTGCGGGACGCCGGCGTCCCGCTGGTGTTGATCGGCCGCACCGGCGACACCAGCGGGCTCTCCTACGTCGACATCGACTTCGAGCAGACCGTGCGGGAGGCCGTCGCCCACCTGGTCGGCCTGGGCCATCGGAGCATCGTCTACGTCAACCACTCGGCCGCCACGCTGGCCAGCGGCTACGGCCCAGCCTTGCGTACCCGGCACGCCTTCGTCGCGGCGATGACCGGCCACGGCCTGGAGCCGTTGATGATCCCGGCCGAGGACAGCGCCGCCGGTGGGCGGGCGGCTCTGGCCGCCGCGTTCGCGCAGGCTCCGGAGCTGACCGCCGTGCTGGCCATGAACGAGACCGCGATCTTCGGCATCCTCGGCGAGCTGACCGGTCGGGGCCTCTCGGTGCCCGAGGACGTCTCGGTCGTCTCGATGGTCACCTCGCCGCAGGTCGCCGAGCTGGCCACCCCGGCGCTGACCGCGATGACCTCGCCCGGCTCGGCCCTGGGGCGGATCGCGATCGAGGCGCTGCTGCGCCACCTGGACGGTCCCGGCGACGAGCGCCACCAGCAACTGCTGCCATGCGCGTTGGAGATCCGGGGATCGACCTCCGTGCCACGACGGCCCGCACCGGACGCACCTCGGCGGTCGCCGATCGGCGGGGGCTGACCAGCGAAAACGGCCCGCCGCCGCGCGGCAACGCGACGACGGGCCCAGTGAAGTACCGGCTAGATACTCAACGAGGAGGATAGCAATGCAGCGATTCCGCCGGATCGTCGCCGCGATCGCCCTGGCGGCGACCGCGACGACCACCGTGGCCGCGTGCGGCGGTGGTGACAGCGGGGACGACAGCGGGGCCAAGACCCTCAAGCTCTGGCACTACGAGAGCGCCAACAGTGCCATGGGGGTCGCCTGGGACCGGGCGATCGAGATCTTCAAGGCCGAGCACCCGGGCGTCGAGGTGCGCTTCGAGCGCAAGGCGTTCGAGCAGATCCAGCAGAACGCCGGGATGATCATCAACTCGTCCGAAGGCCCGGACATCATGGAGTACAACAAGGGCAACGCGACCGCCGGCCTGCTCTCCTCCCAGGGCCTGCTCACCGACCTGAGCGCCGAGGCCGACAAGCGCGGCTGGGCCGGCAAGCTCAGCCCCAGCCTGCAGACCACCGCCCGCTACAGCGACAAGGGCGTGATGGGCTCGGGCAACTGGTTCGGCGTGCCGAACTACGGCGAGTACGTCACGGTCTACTACAACAAGGACCTCTTCGACAGGTACGGCGTGAAGGTGCCGACCAGCATGGCGGAGATGACCGCCGCGATGGACACCTTTGTCGGCAAGGGCGTCGCCCCGCTGGGCATGGCCGGCGCTGAGTACCCGGCCGGTCAGCTCTTCTACCAGCTGGCGCTGGCCAAGGCGGACCGGCAGTTCGTCGACAACTACCAGCTCTACAAGAACCCGGTGGACTTCAAGGCCGACCCGCTGAAGTACGGCGCGGACACCTTCGCCGACTGGGTGGGGAAGGGTTACGTCGCAAAGGACTCGGCGAGCCTGAAGGCCGAGGACATGGGCACCGCGTTCATCGGCGGCAAAACCCCCATGATCGTCTCCGGTAGCTGGTGGTACGGCCGGTTCAAGGCCGAGATGAAGGCCAACTGGGACACCTTCCTCTTCCCCGGCAACACCCTGCACGCCGGCTCGTCCGGCAACCTCTGGGTGGTCCCGGAATCCAGCAAGGCCAAGGGCCTGGCGTACGACTTCATCGACATCACCCTGCGTCCGGAGATCCAGGACCTGATCGGCAACAACGGTGGCGTCCCGGTGGCCGGTGACCCGGCGAAGATCAGCGACCCCAAGGACCGGAAGTTGATCGAGGACTTCAACACGGTCAGCAAGCAGGACGGCCTGGCCTTCTACCCGGACTGGCCGGTTCCCGGCTACTACGACGTGCTGGTCTCCGGCTTCCAGGGCCTGATCAACGGCTCCAAGTCGCCCGACCAGGTCCTCGACTCGATCGCCGGGCCGTACGCCGACGGCGTCAAGGAGATCACCGGCAAGTGACACGGCGAGTGGCGGGCGTGACCGGCACGACCGGAGCGCCCGCCCGCTCCACCGGGAAGGATCTTCGATGGCAGCCTCCGAGACCGTCGCCGCCCCGCACCCGCCGGCGACCCCGACCCAGCCCCGGCCCGACCGCGGGCGTCGCGGCCGCAACGCGGCGTACTGGCTCTATCTGCTCCCCGGAGCGGTGCTCTTCATCCTGGTCATCGGCGCACCGCTGGTCGGCACCGGCTACCTGTCGCTGACCAAGTGGTCCGGGGTGGGCGACCCCACCTGGGTCGGCCTGGACAACTACCAGCAGTTGCTGCACGACGAGGTGTTCTGGGCGTCGTTCCGGAACACCGTCGCGATGCTCGTCGCGATGGTGGTGGTGCCGACCCTGCTCGGGCTGGTGCTCGCCTCGGTGCTCTTCGACGTCATCGGCCGGCGGTTCCGGCCGCGCACCGCCGCCGCGCTGCGGGCCGCGTTCTACCTCCCGCAGGTGCTGCCCGTCGTGGTGGCCGGCATCGTCTGGGGCTGGATCCTGCGCCCCGACGGCGCGTTCAACAGCCTCCTCGACGCGGTGGGTCTCGGCGCGCTCCGGCACGACTGGCTCGGCGACCCGGACACCGCGCTGCCCGCTGTGATGGCGGTGATGATCTGGGTGCAGATCGGCTACCCGGTGGTCGTCTTCATGGCGGCGCTGCAACGGGTCGACCCGGAGCTGTACGAGGCGGCCGAGGTCGACGGCGCGAACTGGGCCCACCGGTTCCGGGCGATCACTCTTCCGCAGATCCGGCCGGAGACCTTCGTGGTGGCCCTGACCTGCACCATCGCGGCGTTGAAGGTGTTCGGGCCGATCTTCGCCCTGACCCGGGGCGGCCCGGAGAACGCCACCAACGTGCCGTCCTACTTCGCGTACTACACGTTCTTCAAGAAGCTCCAGGTCGGCTACGGCTCCGCGATCTCCACGGTGCTCACACTGATCATCATCGTGGTGGCCGTGGTCTTCATCTGGATGCAGGCCCGCAGCGAGCGCCGGGATCGGGGGTTCTGAGATGGCCGTCACGCTCATCCCGGCCGAGGGCTCGGTGCTGGCACCGCGCCAGAGCAGGCCGGGCCGTGACCGGCACCGCCGCGGCGCCGCCCGCTGGGTGGTGCTCGCCGTGGTCACGATCGCCGCGCTCGCCATGCTGGTGCCGTTCGCGTTCATGCTGCTCAACGCGTTCAAGTCGCCGACCGACTACTCCTCGGGCGGTCCGCTGAGCTGGCCGACGGAGTTCTACACCAAAGGTCTGCGGACGTACTGGACCACGGTGAACTTCCCGCTGAAGCTGTGGAACTCGGCGCTCATCGCCGGTTCGGTGGCGGTGCTCGGCGTCGTCGTCTCGCTGCTCAACGCGTACGCCCTGGGCATCGGCCGGGTCCGCGGCCGGCTCTGGATCGTCGGGCTCTTCCTGCTGGCCAACATGCTGCCGCAGGAAGCGCTGATCTATCCGCTCTACTACGTGGCAAAGGAGATCGGCCTCTACAACACCCGACTCTCGGTGATCATCATCTTCACCGTGATCCAGAGCGCGTTCGGCACCTACCTGCTCGCCTCGGTGCTGAGCACGTTCCCGCGCTCGCTGCTGGAGGCCGCCTCGCTGGACGGGGCCGGCAAGTGGACGGTGCTGTGGCGGGTGGTCTTTCCCAACCTGCGGCCCACCCTCGCGGTGCTGCTCATCTTCTTCTTCATCTGGACCTGGAACGAGTTCCTGATCCCGCTGGTCATGCTGATCGACAACCAGACGCAGACCATCCCGGTCGCGCTCGCGTCGTTGCAGGGCGACCGCCTGATGGACGCCCCGACCACCAACGCCGGCTCGCTGATCAGCCTGGTGCCGGCCATCATCTTCTTCCTCATCTTCCAGCGCACTCTGGCGCGCGGCATCACGGCAGGAGCCGAGAAGTGAAATTCACCGACGGGTACTGGCAACTGCGCCCCGGCGTCAGCGTGCTGCGCCCCGGCACAGTGGAATCGGTCGAGCCGGACGAGCGCGGCTTCACCGTCTTCGCGCCGGCCGGCCAGATCACCGGGCGCGGCGACACCCTCAACCGGCCCGTGGTCACCGTCCGGTTCTTCTCCCCCGCCCCGGGTGTCGTCGGCGTGACCATCGGCCACCACAGCGGCGGTCTGCCCCGCGAGCCCCACTTCGGGCTGGCCACCGACGACGAGCATCCGGTGACCGTCGACATCACCGGGATCAGCGCGTCGCTGACCACCGGCGAGTTGACCGCCCGGGTCGCGCTCATCGACGGGTGGCGGGTCGACTTCCTGCACGGCGACCGGCTGGTCACCGCGTCCACCGGGCGCAGCGTCGGCGTCGTCACCGACGGCGAAGGCCGCCGGCACGTGCACGAACGGCTCGCCCTCGGCGTCGGCGAGACGGTGTACGGGCTGGGCGAGCGGTTCGGCCCGTTCGTGAAGAACGGCCAGACCGTGGACATCTGGAACGCCGACGGGGGCACCGCCAGCGAGCAGGCGTACAAGAACGTGCCTTTCTACCTCAGCAGCGCCGGCTACGGGGTGTTCGTGGACCACCCGGAGCACGTGTCGTTCGAGGTCGGCTCGGAGGTCGTCACGCAGGCCCAGTTCAGCGTCGAGGGGCAGTCGCTCACCTACTACGTCATCGACGGGCCCACCCCGAAGGACGTGCTGCGCCGCTACACCGCGCTGACCGGCCGTCCGGCCCGGGTCCCCGCCTGGTCATACGGGCTGTGGCTGTCCACGTCGTTCACCACCTCGTACGACGAGAAGACGGTGACGGAGTTCGTCGACGGGATGGCCGAGCGGGACCTGCCGCTGTCGGTGTTCCACTTCGACTGCTTCTGGATGCGCCAGTTCCACTGGGTCGACTTCGTCTGGGACCCGGCGACCTTCCCGGACCCAGAGGGGATGCTGCGCCGGCTGCACGAGCGTGACCTGAAGGTGTGCGTCTGGATCAACCCGTACATCGCGCAGCGTTCGTACCTGTTCGAGGAGGGCCGGCAGGCCGGCTACCTGGTGCGCAACCCGGACGGGTCGGTCTGGCAGTGGGACAAGTGGCAGGCCGGCATGGCGCTGGTCGACTTCACCAACCCGGACGCGGTCCGCTGGTTCACCGGAAAGCTCAAGGTGCTGCTGGACATGGGCGTCGACTGCTTCAAGACGGACTTCGGTGAGCGCATCCCGACCGAGGTGGTGTGGCACGACGGCTCGGACCCGCAGCGGATGCACAACTACTACTCGTACCTCTACAACAAGGCGGTCTTCGAGCTACTGGAGGCCGAGCGTGGGGAGGGTGAGGCGGTGCTGTTCGCCCGCTCGGCCACCACCGGGGGGCAGCAGTTCCCGGTGCACTGGGGCGGCGACTGCGAGTCGACGTTCGTGGCGATGGCCGAGTCGCTGCGCGGCGGGCTGTCCCTGGCGGCGTCCGGCTTCGGCTACTGGAGCCACGACATCGGCGGCTTCGAGGGCACCCCCGACCCGGCCGTGTTCAAGCGGTGGATCGCCTTCGGGCTGCTGTCCTCGCACTCCCGGCTGCACGGTTCCGGCTCGTACCGGGTGCCGTGGGCGTACGACGAGGAGGCCGTCGACGTGCTGCGGCACTTCACCCGGCTCAAGCTCAGGCTGATGCCGTACCTGGCGGGCGCGGCGCAGGAGGCGCACCGCGACGGCATCCCGATGATGCGGCCGATGATCCTGGAGTTCCCGGACGACCCGACCGCCGCGCACCTGGACCGGCAGTACATGCTCGGCTCCGACGTGCTGGTCGCGCCCGTGCTCAGCGCCGACGGGGAGGTCACCTTCTACGTGCCCGTCGGCACCTGGACGCACCTGGTGACCGGCGCGCAGCTCACCGGGCCGGCGTGGGTCACCGAGAAGCACGAGTTCGACAGCGTGCCGGTGCTCGCCCGGCCGGGTGCGATCATCCCGTTCGGGGCGCGCTCGGACCGGCCCGACTACGACTGGGCCGACGGCGTGCAGCTGCGGCTCTACACACCGGCCGAGGGGCAACGCCAACGGGTACGCGTACCGGCGCCCGGGGGCGGGCCCGGCGCGGAGTTCGAGGTGAGCTTCCGCGACGGGGTGGCCACCGCCGAGCTGGTGGCGGGCGCCTCGTCGGCGTACCACTGCGTGGTGGCCGGCACGGAGGTGGCGGCGCGATGATGTCACGTACCTTCCCGGAGAGCTTCGTCTGGGGCTCGGCCACGGCGGCGTACCAGATCGAGGGCGCGGCCACCGAGGACGGGCGCGGGCCGTCCATCTGGGACACCTACAGCCACACCCCCGGCCGGACCTTCAACGGCGACACCGGCGACGTGGCGGCCGACCACTACCACCGCTGGCAGCAGGACCTGGACCACATCGCCGAGCTGGGCCTGGGCGCGTACCGGTTCTCCATCTCGTGGCCGCGCGTGCAGCCGGGCGGCTCCAGCCGCTTCAATCAGGCCGGCCTGGACTTCTACTCCCGGCTGGTGGACGGGCTGCTGGAGCGCGGGGTTCGCCCGGTCGCCACGATGTACCACTGGGACCTGCCGCAGGAGCTGGAGGACGCCGGCGGATGGCCGGTGCGGGAGACCGCGCTGCGCTTCGAGGAGTACGCCGCCGGCGTCGTCGCCGCGCTCGGCGACCGGGTGCACACCTGGACCACGCTGAACGAGCCGTGGTGCTCGGCGTACCTGGGCTACGCCTCCGGCGTGCACGCGCCGGGGCGTACCGAACCGGCGGCGGCGCTGGCCGCGGTGCACCACCTCAACCTGGCGCACGGCCTGGCCGGGCGGGTGGTCCGCGAGCTGGCGCCGGCGGCTGAGCTCTCGGTGACGCTGAACCTGCACGTGATCCGGCCGGAGTCGGACTCGCCGGCGGACGCCGACGCGGTGCGGCGCATCGACGCGCTGGCCAACCGGTCGTTCCTCGGGCCGATGCTCGGCGGGGCGTACCCGGCGGACCTGCTGGCCGACACGGCGAGCGTCACCGACTGGTCGTTCGTCCGCGACGGCGACGAGAAGGTGGCTGCCGTCCCGCTGGACATGCTCGGCGTCAACTACTACTCCAGCACCCTGGTCCGGGCCTGGGACGGGCACTCGGCCCGCTCGGACGCCGACGGTCACGGCGCTTCGGCGCACTCACCGTGGGTCGGCGCCGACGACGTCGACTTCCTGCCTCAGCCCGGCCCGTACACGGCGATGGGCTGGAACATCGACCCCGCCGCGCTGACCGGGCTGCTGCTGCGGCTGCGCCACGAGTACCCCGGTCAGCCCTTGATGATCACCGAGAACGGCGCGGCGTTCGACGACGTCGTGTCGGCCGACGGCACGGTGCACGACGAGCGGCGCGTCGACTACCTGCGCCGGCACATCGCCGCCGTGGCGGATGCCCGCGAGCAGGGCGCGGACGTCCGGGGCTACTTCGTCTGGTCGCTGCTGGACAACTTCGAGTGGGGCTACGGCTACGACCGGCGGTTCGGGATCATCCGGGTCGACTACGACACCCAGGAGCGCACCTGGAAGGACAGCGCGCACTGGTACCGGCGTCTGGTCGAGACCGGGACGCCGGACCAGCCGGCGGACTGACCACGGCTGAGGTGTCACTATCCGTGGGTATGACGTCATGGCGCCACGGTGGTCCCGCCTGCAGACTGGGACCATGGCTGAGCCCGTCACCGTCGTCGCCTTTCCGGGCGTGCAGTCCCTCGATGTCACCGGTCCGTGGGAGGTCCTGGCGGGGGCGAATCGGCACCGGGCGGCACGCGGAGGGCGTCCCGCGTACGACCTGAGGCTGGTGGGCGCGGAGGCCGAGGTGGCGTCCGAGAGCGGCCTCGTCCTGGCGGCCGACGCGCTCGGAGAACCGGTCCGGGCCGGCACCCTCGTCGTGCCCGGTGGCCGCACGGCGGCGGCCGAGGATGCGCACGCCGATCTCGTCGCCTGGTTGGCAGCATGCCGCCCCACGCGGTTGTTGTCCGTCTGCTCCGGGGCGTTCCTGTGCGCGCGGGCCGGGTTGCTCAGTGGTCGCAGGGTGGCCACCCACTGGTCCGTGTCCCGGGACCTCGGTCGGCGGTTTCCCGACGTCACCGTCGACCACGACGCCCTCTACGTGCACGACGGCCCGGTGTGGACCTCCGGTGGAGTCACATCAGGAATCGACCTGGCACTGGCCGTCGTGGCCGCCGATCACGGAGCACGAGTCGCCCAGGAAATCGCCCGCTGGCTCGTGATGTTTCTGCACCGCCCCGGACACCAGGCTCAGTTCTCCGGCCCGGTGTGGTTGGAACGCGCCACCGAGAAGCGGATAGCCGCCGCCCAACGGGCCATCGACGCCGATCCGGCCGCGACACACCGGGTCGACGACCTTGCCGCGCAGTTCGCCATGTCGCCCCGGCACTTCCAGCGCCTGTTCGCACGTGAGACGGGCCTCACCGTCGGTCGTTACCTCACCGAGCTTCGCCTGGAGACCGCCAAACGCCTGCTGGTGCAGTCCGACCTCGGCCTCGACACGGTGGCGGCCAAGGCGGGACTCGGATCCGCCGAGTCGCTCCGACGCGTGTTCGGTGAACGACTCGGCACGACCCCGGGCGCATTTCGCGCGCGCTTCTCGACCCTCTGACCGCGGACACCTTGCTCATCCCTCCCGACCGGAAGGAATTCCGATGACCCATGTCGTCATTCCGCTCTACGAGCGTTTCACCGCGTTGGACGTCATCGGCGTCTACCAGCCACTGGCCCTCACCCCGGGCATTGACGTGGTCCTGGTCGCCGAACGCCCCGGTCCCGTCCGGGACGACTGCGGGATGGTCTCCCTCGTGGCCGAGTCCGCGCTTGACGACGTCGAAGCGACCGACGTTCTCATCGTCCCGGGCGGGCCGGGGACCATTCCGGCTCTCACCGGGCCTCTGCCGGCCTGGATCAGGCGGATCCACGACACGACGACGTGGACGACGTCCGTGTGCTCCGGTTCGATCCTCCTGGGGGCCGCCGGCCTGCTGCGGGGACGACGGAGCACCAGCCACTACCTCGCGGCGCAGGAGCTGATCCGCTTCGGCGCCGAACCGGCAGACCAGCGGATCGTCGAGGAACCGGACGCACACATCATCACGGCCGCCGGAGTGTCCAGTGGCATCGACATGGGGCTGAGACTCGTCGAACTCCTCACCGACCGGACGACCGCGGAGGCCGTCCAGCTCTGGATGGAGTACGACCCACAACCGCCGTTCGACAGCGGCCACCCCTCCCGCGCGACCCCCGAGGTGGTCGCGCGGGCGGCGGCGTACGACAGCGCGGCCAGAGTGGCGCGGTGACCTGCCGGTCAGCGACCCCCTAGACCCCGACCCGCTGCGGCGGGACGGTCAGGCCGTAGAGCGCCATCAGCTCCGGGGTGTCGACCCGGCTGCCGTCGGCGACCGAGTCGCAGCCGATGTCGACGATCTGGTCCTTGTGCGCCAGCAGGTACGGTCGGGCGCCCACGTCGGCGCTGGCCAGCGTGGCGATGCCGGGCCAGTGCCGGCGACCGAAGAGCATCGGGTAGCCGCGCAGCCCGTCGTAGGTGGCGCAGACCAGCACGTCCGGGTACGGCAGTGCGGCCACTCGCCGGACAGCGGCGGCGGTCAGGCCCGGCATGTCGACCGGGACCACCACCACTGCCTCGATTCCCTCGTCCTCCATGGCGGCCAGGCCGGCGCGGATGGACGAGCCGACCCCGGTGCCCCACGCTTTGTTGATGACCACCGTGGCCCGGCCCAGGTCGGCGGTTTCCCGGACCTGGTCGGCGGCGGCACCCAGTACGACCACGATCTGCTCGCAGCCCGCCTCGGTCATCGTGTCGATCATCTGGTTGACCAGGGGCTTCTCCCCCTGGTGCAGCAGCGCCTCGGGACCACCGATGCGGCGCCCCCCGCCCGCGGCGATGATCATTCCTGCGATCCGGTTCAGCTGGGCCCCCTCCACCGTGGAGCGGACCGGGCACGGCGGCACCCGGTCCGTCCCGTCCTACGGACACCGGATGCAACGAGTGCGGCAGGCCTCGGGTAGCGGGGCAAATAGGAAAATCGTCCGCTATGCCGCGTCGGCGTAGCAGTCGACGATGGACAGATCCAGCGGAAATCGCACCGGAGTGTCGCCGAACAGCAGCGCGGTGGCCCGCTCACCGCTGCGACCGACCGCCTCCGCCACCGCCTCGGCCTGTGCCGCCGGACAGTGCACGACCACCTCGTCGTGCTGAAAGAAGACCAACTCGGCGTCGGTGCCGGCCAGCTCGGTGCGCAGCGTGGCCAGCAGCGTCGAGGCCCACTCCGCGGCGGTGGCCTGAATGACGAAGTTGCGGGTGAAGCGCCCCCGCGACCGGGCGGCGCGGGCCCGGGGACTCTGCGGGTCGGCCACGCCATCGGGGTCGGTCGCCCCGTCCGGGTCGCCAAAATCGGCTGAGCCGGGCGGGCAGGTGCGCCCCAGCCACGAGCGCACCAGCCCGCCCGCCTCACCCGTGCGCGCCGCCGCCTCGACGTAGCCGAACGCCGTCGGGTAGCTGCGCTTCAGCACCGCCAGCGCGGGCACCGCCGCCCCGCCGGTCTGCCCGTACATCGCGCCGAGCAGGGCCACCTTGGCCCGGGCCCGATCACCGGCGAAGGCGTCCCGGGCGAGGGCGGCGTACAGGTCACCGGCCCCACCCGCCGCCGCCAACCGGACGTCACCGGACACCGCCGCCAGCACCCGGGGCTCCAACTGGCCGGCGTCGGCCACCACCAACCGCCGGCCCGGGTCGGCCACCACCGCCCGGCGGATCACCTTCGGGATCTGCAACGCGCCACCACCCCGGGTGGCCCAGCGGCCCGAGACCACCCCGCCCGGGACGTACTCCGACTGGAACCGCCCGTCGCGAACCCACTGCTCGCGCCATGACCAGCCGTGCGCCGTCCAGATCCGGTAGAGCTCCTTGTATTCCAGCACCAGCGGCACCGCCGGATGGTCCACCCCGCGCAGCACCCAGGCCCGGGTGTTGGGCAGCTCCACCCCAACCCGGGCGAACGCCTTCAGCAGCTCCGCCGGGGAGTCGGCGTGCAGCTGGCGGACGCCGAACGCGTCGGCGATCCGGGCGGCCAGCTCGGCCAGCCGGCGCGGCGGGCCGCCGACCGGTGACGGCTCACCGAGCAGCTCGGCGAGGATCGCGTCGTGCACCTCGGCCCGCCACGGCAGCCCGACGACACCCATCTCCACCGCGATCAGCGCGCCGGCCGACTCGGCGGCCACCAGCAGCCGGAACCGACCCGGATGCTCGGTGACGGCGACCCGGGCGACCTGGTCGGCGTACACCCGGGTCAGGGCGTCGACCCCCGGGCCCGGCGGGCCGGGCAGCGCGTCGAAGAGCGCCCCCTGCCCGTGCCCCGGCGGCGCGGCCGGGCGCGGCGGCGGGTCGGGTGGCACCGGCGCACCGCTGAGCCGGGCCCAGGCGGCGGCGAACGAACGCGGCTCACCCCAGCGGCCGGCGTGGCCGAGCAGCAGAGCCTCGGTCAGCTCCACGTCATGGCAACGCTCGACGCGCACCCCGGCCCGCAACAACGCCGGATAGACCGCGCCGGCGGTCGGCCAGACCCAGCGCGGACGCTCGGCGGCCTCCCGCGCCGCCACCGCCGCGGCCAGGTCGGTGACGACCTCGGTCGGACCGGTGGGGTGGCCGGCGGCGTCCAGCGGGCACAGCTCTCCCCCACCCCGCTCATCCGCCACCACCGCCACCAGCACAGATGCGATTCTGCCTCGCCCCTGTGACAGGAACGGAAAGGTGCCCTTCCTTACATCTCGGCGCGTGCCGGCAAACGGGTCGATGGGTCGTGAAAGGGCTCGGTAGCGTGGCCGGGTGCCCCCGCAGATTCCGCATTCCGATCCTGGCACTCCGGACACCGGGGGTCCGATGCGGTACCTCTGGTGGCTGGTCCGCCGCCAGCCCTGGCGGGTGCTGCGCGGCAGCCTGCTCGGGACCGCCTGGATGATCGGGCTGTCGGTCCGGCCCTACCTGATCGCCCGCGCCGTCGACGACGGGCTGCGCGCGGGCGACACCCAGGCCCTGGCGTTCTGGGTGGCGGCGATCCTCGTCGCGGGTGCGGGGCTGTCGTACCTGGGCATCATGCGGCACCGCACCATGACCTTCATCCGGGAGGACGCCAAGGCCCGCTCGGCCGCCGTCGTGCTGCGGCAGCTGTCCCGGATCGGCGCGGTGCTGCCGCGCCGGGTCGCCGCCGGCGAGGTGGCCACCATCGGCGGCTCCGACATCGACTGGTCGGCGCAGGTGCTCACGCTGACCGGGCCGGGGGTCGGCGCGATCGTCGCGTACGCGGTCATCGCCGTGGTGCTCTGGTCGATCTCCCCGGTGCTCGCGCTCTGCATCCTGGTGGGAGTGCCCGCCGTCGGGCTGGTCGTCGGTCCGCTGCTACGCCGCCTGGAGCGGGCCGAATCGGTCTACCGGAAGCAGCAGGGCGCGCTCACCGCCCGATCCGGCGACATCGTGGCCGGGCTACGGGTGCTCGCCGGGGTGGGCGGTCGGGACCTGTTCGCCCGCCGGTACGCGGCCAGATCCCGCGACCTGCTCGCCGAGGGCTACCGGGTCGGCGCGGTCAACAGCTGGATCGACGCGGCGACCGTCGCCATCCCCGGGTTGTTCCTGGCGGCGGTGGTGTGGCTGACGGCCCGGATGGCGGTGGCCGGTGATGTCACGATCGGTGAGCTGGTCGCCGTCTACGGCTACGTGGCGACCCTGATCGTGCCGGTCTGGTTCCTGCTCGAAGGCAGCCACCAACTGATCCGCGGCCGGGTCGCCGCCCGGCGGATCGTCGCCCTGCTCAAGCTGACCCCGGACGACGTCGGCGGCCCGCGCAGCGCACCGGATCGGCGGGGTGGCGTTCCGGATCGACGCCGCCGGGACGTCGTCTCCGCGCCGGAGCACCCCGCGGACCTGCACGACCCGGTGACCGGGCTGACCGTTCCCGTCGGCCGGCTGACCGGCGTGGCCGCCGACGATCCTTCGGCGGCGCTGGCCCTGGCCGATCGGCTCGGCCGGTACGTGGCCAGCGAATCCACCTGGGGCGGCGTGCCGCTGACCGGGATCGCCCTGGACGAGATCCGCGCGCGCATCGTGGTCGCCGATCACGACTCGTACCTGTTCCCCGGCACGCTGCGGGAGGTCCTGCTCTCCCGAACCGAGTCCGACGACGACCGGCTGAACGACGACGACGACGACCGGATCAGCGCGGCTCTGCGGGCCGCGTCGGCCGAGGACATCGTCGATGCGCTGCCGGCCGGGCTGGACACCGTGATCGACGCCCGGGCCCGGACGCTCTCCGGCGGCCAGCGCCAACGGGTACGCCTGGCCCGGGCGCTGCTCGCCGAGCCGGAGGTGCTGATCCTCGTCGACCCCACGTCGGCCGTGGACGCGCACACCGAGGCGCGGATCGCCGAACGGCTACGTGCCGCGCGAGCCGGCCGCACGACGGTCGTGCTCGCCACCTCGCCGCTGCTGCTCAGCCGGACCGACCTCGTCGCGCACCTGCGTGCGGGCCGGATCGTCGCCACCGGCACCCACACCGACCTGCTCCACCAGGACCCCGGCTACCGGCACCTGGTGGCCCGGGACAGCGCCGATCCCGACGTGGACCGACCCGCCGACGTCGAGGGGGCCTATCCGTGAGCCGACTGCCGGTGGCGGACCGCAGGACGGTACGCCGGGCGCTGCGGGACCTGATCGGCCGGCACCGGCGCTCGGTCGGCGTCGTGCTGGCGTTGCACGGCGCCGCCGCGGTCGCCGGGCTGGCCCCGCCGTGGCTGCTGGGCACCATCGTCGACCGTGTCAGCGCGGGTGCGAGTGTGACCACGGTGGATCGCCTGGCCCTGGCGATCGGCGGGTGCGTCCTGGTCAGCGCGTTGCTCTCCCGGTACGCGCAGTACGCCGGCCACCGGTTCGGGGAGCGGGCCGTCGCCGAGTTGCGCGAGGAGTTCGTCGACAGGACGCTCGGGCTGCCCGTCTCGGTCGTCGAGCGGGCAGGTTCCGGGGACCTGGCGACCCGCAGTTCCGTCGACGTGTCGACGGTCGGCACCACGGTCCGGGACGTGGTGCCCACCATGGTCATCGCCTCGGTGCAGCTGACGCTGCTGTTCGGGGCGGTCTTCCTGCTGCACCCGCTGCTCGGGCTGGCGGCGCTGGCCGGGCTGCCGTCGATCTGGGCGGTGACCCGCTGGTACCTCCGGCGGGCCAGCTCCGCGTACCTCACCGAGGGCGCGGCGGCCGCGGAGCTGACCGAGACGCTGACCACCACCGCCGAGGGCGCCCGCACGGTCGAGGCGCTGCGGCTGGCCGACGACCGTATCCGGCACGGCACCACCCGCATCACCCGGCTGTGGCGGGCCCGGCGGGCGACCCTCGCGCTGCGTACGGTGTTCTTCAGCGTGGTGGAGGCCAGCTACCCGCTACCCGTCGCCCTGGTCCTGCTCGTCGGCGGGTATCTGCTCGCCGAGGAGATGGTGTCGCTCGGCGCGGTGGTCGCCGCCGCGCTCTATCTTCAGCAGGCGATCGATCCGCTGGACCGGCTGCTGCAGTGGACCGAGCAGGCGCAGCGCGGCTTCGCGTCGTTCGCCCGGGTGCTCGGCGTCGGCCTGGTCCCACCGGAGCCGCCCGGCACGGTCGCCACGTCACGGGGAGAGCGACTCGTCGTGCGCGAGGCGCGGTTCTCGTACGGCGGGGGGCGCGACGTGCTGCACGGCATCGACCTGGAGGTGCGGCCCGGGGAGCGGCTGGCCGTCGTCGGCCCGTCGGGGGCCGGCAAGTCCACCCTGGCCCGGCTGCTCGCCGGGATCGACGCGCCGCGCCGTGGCGTCGTCAGCATCGGTGGCTGCCCGGTGACCGACCTCGACCCGGCCGAGCGTCGTCGCCGGATCGCCCTGGTCACCCAGGAACACCACGTCTTCATCGGTTCGCTACGCGACAATCTCGCCTTCGCCGCCCCGGACGCCTCCGACGAGCAGATGCGCGCCGCGCTGGTCACGGTGGGCGCCGACTGGTACGCCGACCTGCCCGACGGCCTGGACACCGCGCTCGGGGACGGGGCCCGGCAGCTCGGCGCGGCCGAGGCGCAGCAACTGGCGCTGGCCCGGTTGGTGCTCGCCGACCCGCACACGCTGATCCTGGACGAGGCGACCGCCGCGCTCGACCCGACGACCGCCCGGCGTACCGAGCGGGCGCTGGCCGCCGTGCTCGTCGGGCGGACCGTCATCGCCATCGCGCACCGGCTGAACACCGCGCACGACGCCGACCGGGTCGCCGTCCTGGCCGACGGCCGGATCACCGAGATCGGCAGCCACGACGAGCTGGTGGCGGCCGACGGGGCGTACGCCGCGCTGTGGTACTCCTGGCACGCCCACGCCGACGACCACCCGAGGTGAAAGGAAGGGCACCTTTTTAACGCCTCCGGTAGAGGAAGGGCCCCTTATTAACAAACCCCCCGCAGCACGCGCAGGCGCTGGGGTCGGCACCGGCCGAGGAGGTGTTGTTAATAGGGGGCCCTTCCTATGCACCAGGCGTTAAGAAGGTGCCCTTCCTTACTTCACGGCGCCGGAGGTGAGGCCGGCCTGGATCTGACGCTGAAAGATCGCGTACACGATGATCATCGGGAGGATCGCGATGGTCAGCGCGGCGAACAACCCGGACCAGTCCGCCTCGTAGCCGGCGTTGACCGAGATGTCCGCGATGCCCTGGGTGAGCACCCACTTGTCCTTCGCGTTGGAGAGCAGCACCAGGGGAAGTTGGTACTGCGCCCACTGACCGATGATGTTGAAGATCGCCACGCTGATCAGACCCGGCTTCGCCATCGGCATCATGACCTGGAAGAACAGCCGCGTGTGCCCGCAGCCGTCGATCAGCCCCGCCTCCGCCACCGACGACGGCAGCGTCTTGAAGAACGCGGCCAGGAAGAAGATCGTGAACGGCAGCGAGTACGCGATGTAGACCAGCACCACCCCGGTGTGGGTGTCCAGCAGGCCCAGGTTCTTCACCACGAAGAAGAGCGGCACCAGGGCCAGGAAGACCGGGAAGGCCAACCCGGAGACGAAGAGGTAGTAGATCGCCCGGTTGCCCCAGAACTTGTACCGGGCCAGCACGTACGCCGCCATCGAGCCCAGCAGCATGGTGCCGAAGGTGCTGCACGTGACCACAATGACGCTGTTGAGGAAGTACCGGCCGACGTGCGCCTTGGTCCAGGCCCGGCCGAAGTTTTCCCAGCGCAGTTCCGCCGGGAGCGTCCACGGGCTGCTGAAGATCTCGGTCGTGTTCTTGAACGCGGCGAGGAACGTCCAGAGGATCGGCACGATCACGATCACCGCCCACACGGCGAGCGCGATGTGCCCCAGGCCGGCGAAGAGCCGTGCCTCCGAGCGGGGGCTCTTCGACCCTCGTCCACCGGGGGCGCCCGGGTCGCCGGTCTTCGGCGGTAGCGCCGCCGGCGTCGGCGGCAGCGTCGACTGCGGGTTCATCAGTACTCCACGCTTTCCCGCTTGGTGAGCCGCAGCGTCAGCGCCGCGAACGTGAGGGTCAGGAAGAAGAGCGCCACACCCATCGCGGAGGCGTAGCCGTATTTCGAGTAGACGAACGCGTTGCGGTAGATCTCCATGGCCAGCACCGTGGTGGCGCCGTCCGGGCCGCCACCGTCCACGGAGAGCACCGCGACGATGGCGAACGCGTCGAACGCCGCGATGCCCAGGTAGACCCAGGCGACCTGGAGGGTGTCCCAGAGCAGCGGCAGGGTGACCCGGAAGAACAGGGTCACCTTGGTCGCCCCGTCCATCTCGGCGGCCTCGTAGATCTCACCCGGGATGGAGGCCATCCCGGCCGAGAAGAGCACCACGTAGAAGCCGACCGCCTGCCAGACCAGCACCCCGATGATCGACCAGAGGGCCAGGTTCGGCCGGACCAGGAAGAGCACCGGATCGAAGCCGAGCTTCATCAGTACGCCGTTGATCAGGCCGGACTCGTTGGGCCGGTAGACCATCTGGAACAGCACCGCGATGATGGCCACCGCCAGGACCTGGGGGAAGAAGAACACCACCCGGTAGAACTTCGCCCCCCAGACCCCCTGGCGTTGCCCACCGCTGCTCTTCCCGCCCACGTTGAGCAGGAACGAGAAGAACAGCGCGATGGCAATGGTGATCAGCGGCAGGGCAAGCAGCAGTACGCCGTGGTGCTGGACCGCCTTCCAGAAGCTGCCGTCGTCGAGCAGCCTCCGGTAGTTGTCGAAGCCCACCCACTGCGGGGCGGAGAGCCCCCTCCAGTTGGTCATCGAGATCTGGAACGCCTGCGCGTACGGCGCGATGACGAAGACCACGTACAGCGTGACCGGGGCGAACAGGAACCCGATCACGAACGGATACTTGCCGTGCCGCATGACCCCTACGCTCCGATCAGCGCTTGAACTTGGTGACGGAGCTGTCCTTCTTGATCGCGTCGGCGCGCTTCTGGATCCGCTCCACGAAGGCGTCCGCCTTGATCCGGCCGAACATCAGCTCGTTGGTGGCGGTACGCGCCTCCGTGTCGAGCTCCTTGTACCAGCCGTCGAAGTACAGGTTGAACACATCCTGGCCGGCCGCCTTGAGCGCGGCCTGCGAGCTGGCCACACCGGGCGGGAAGGCGAAGCCCTCCGAGCCGGCGGTGACCACGGTCGGGGCCTTGACCACCTCGGTGAAGCCCTTCGCGCCCGCCGTGGACAGCATCTGGCGCATGTACTCCAGGCCGCCCTTGGGGTTCTTGCTCTTCGCCGAGACGAAGTAGCCCTCACCCGCGGTGGCCCGCAGCGCCGTGGCCGGCAGCTTGTCCGAGGCGGACATGCTCGGCACCGGCATGAGCTGGTACTCGAAGCCGGCCGGGGTGTCCTTCTTCTGCTCGCCTTCCAGCCAGTCACCGCTGGGGTACATGGCCACCTTGTACTGGTTCTGCCGCAGCTGCACGTCGGTGTGCTTGAGCCCCTCGAAGCTCTTGTCGCTGAACTTCGCCCCGACCTCGGCCCACGCGGTGGCAGCCTGCTTGACCGCGTCCTGCTGCCAGGCGCCGTCCTCCAGGTTGTCGATGTTCTTCAGCACGTCCGTGCCGCCGATCTTGGCGGCGTGGGTGAGGATCACGTTCCACTGGTAGTAGGCCGCGTTCGCCCCGGCGTAGCCGTACGGCGTGATGCCCTTGGCCTTGATGGCGGTGAGCAGGGTGATGAACTCGTCCCAGTTCTTCGCCGGCGCCCAGCCGTTGTCCTTGAACAGCTTGCCGGAGTACCAGATGCCGAAGACGGTGGAGACGTAGTACAGGACGAACGGCTTGCCGTTGAACGAGCCCGCCTCGATGGTGCCGGGCACCACGGTGTCGCGGACCTTCTTGGCCGGGTCGTCGACCGACGGCGCGTCCCACAGCTCGGTGAGGTCCTGGAGCTGACCGTCGGCGACCAGCGCGCCGAAGTCCATCAGCTTCTCGCCCGAGTTGTTCACGAACTCCGGCGGGTTGCCGGAGGCGAAACGCGGCTGGAGCACGGTGGAGACGGCCTGGGTGGCCTGGTGCTTGACCTCCGCCTTGGGGAACGCCTTCTTGTAGAGCGGCTCGTGCACGTCGGTGGCGTACTTCTCGCCGTAGCCGCCGTTGAAGATGACCACCTCGATCGGGGCGTCCTCCTTGACACCCAGCGGGTTGGTCGCGCTCTTGGTGCCGCCGGAGACCTGCTCGTTCTTCTCGTCGCCACCGCTGGTGGCGCAGGCGCTGAGCAGGCCGATGGCCGGAGTGGCGAGCATGCCCACGGCGGCGGCGCGGCGCAGCACCGTACGGCGGTCAAGTTCGGCCGGGTGCTCGGGGGTAATCGACATCGTCGTCTCTCCTTGTGGAATTCGGGTCAGGCCGTGCGCCGGAGACGCCCGGCGTACCGCGACTCGAGGGCGATGTTGTGCTCGTCCCCGCCGGGGACGTTGGCCGAGAGGTAGATAGGGGGCACCTCTCCGGCCTGATGGAACCGTCGGACGACCTCCGCGGTCAGCAGCTGCGCCAGCAGCGCAGTGGTGACCGAGGAGACCGCACAGACCGCGCCGCCGCCCTCGAGCGGCAGCAGTGCATCGCCGTACGGCGCGCCATTGTCCAGCACGACGTCGGCGAGGTCGGCGAGCCGTCGACCGGACGGGTGCCGCGGGGCCACCCGTGCGGTGTGCTCGACCGAGGTGACCGCGATCAACGGGTGACCGCGCTCGGTGACCAGCGCCGCCAGCTCGACCACCGAGCCGTTGATGCCGGATTGGGACGCCACCACGAACACGTCGCGCGGCTGAGGCGCCGCGAGCGCGTAGATCTGGTGGGCGATTGAGGGGTCGCGTTCCAGCTTCGGGTCGGCGAGCACATCCGGCGGGGCGTCGCCGTGCACCACCAGGTCACGCACCGAGAGCCGGTTGGTGGGAACCAACCCGCCGGCCCGGGCGACCAGTTCGGCGGCGAACGCCTCGGAGTGCCCGGCGCCGAACGCCTGGAGCACACCGCCGGCGCGCAGGCTCTCGGCGATCAGGTCGGCGGCCCGGGTGATGCCGTCGGCCTCGGTGTCGAGCAGCCGGTCGAGCACCGGGCGGACTGCGTCCGCGTACCCCTGGGCGCTGATCATGCGAGGGCTCCCTTCGCGGCCTTGTGCCCGTCGACGGCCTGCGCGGTACGCCGGAAGGCCGCGTGCGCGCGGTCGTGGGTGCGCTGGGCGACGGCGATGTAGAGCAGGTCGAGCACCACCAGCTGGGGGTGGCGGGCGGAGAGCGCGTCCGGCCGGAAGGTGGTCGCCTGGCTGGCGGTGAGCAGCACGATGTCGGCAAGCTCGGCCAGCGGTGAGCGGGGGAAGCCGGTGAGGGCGATCGTGGTGGCGCCCCGACTGCCCGCCTCGGCGAGCATCTCGATCGTCTCCCGAGTCTGGCCGGTGTGCGAGATGCCCAGCGCCACGTCTCCGGTGCGCAGCAGCGCGGCGCTGGCCAGCCCCTCGTGCACGTCGTTCCAGGCCCACGCGGCCACCCCGATGCGGTGCAGGCTGAACTGCATTTCCTCGCCGACCAGGGCGCTGCCGCTGGCGCCGAAGATGTTCACCCTGCTGGCGCCGGCGATGGCCACCGCGGCCCGCTCCACCTCGGAGAGGTCGAGCAGCGCGGCGGTGTCGTGCATGGCCCGGGTGTCGGCGGCCATGATCTGGTCGAGCACCCGGGCCAGCGGGTCGCTCGGCTGGATTTCCCGTCCGATGTCGATGGTCCACCCGGCCGAACGGGCCCGACCTGTCTCGGAGGCGATGCCCAGCCGCAGGTCGGCGTACCCCTCGAAGCCCATCGCCCGGCAGAAACGGGTGATGGTCGCCGGTGACGTGCCGCTACGCTCGGCCAACTCGACTATGGTGGATCGGGCGGCCGCCTCCGGGTCGCTCAGCACGTGCTCGGCGACCCGGCGCAGCGCGCCGGTCAGCTCACCGAGCCCGTTGCGGACCCGGGCCAGCACCCCGTCGGAGGCGGACCCGAGCGCGCCTCGCCGGTCGAACGCGTCGGCGTCGACCACCGCGGTCCCCGCGGAGGTGTCCACCTCGTGATCAACCATGCGACGCCTGGCCTTTCCAAAAAGATTGTTAACTGTTAGTGGTAAAAGTTCTTACTGAACGCCCCTCCGTGTCAAGACTGTGGGCGAAGTTTTCAAACTGTTACCTGGCGCACAGCCCGCCGCGCCGGCCAGATCTTGCCCCGCACGACGGCGCCGACCAGCATGAACGGGGCCCAACGTCGCGCAGCGCAAGGAGGCCGTGCCGATGTCCGACACCGTCGTGGTCGGTCTCGACGTCGGCGGTACGTCCACCCGGGCGACCGCTCTGACCCTCACCGGCGAACGCCTCGGCACCGGCCGAGCCGGCGGTGGCAACCCCACCAGCCACGGCGCCGAACAGGCCGCCACGGAGCTGCTGAAGGCCCTGCGCGGTGCGCTCGCCGACGTCGACCCGACCCGGGTGGCGGCCGGCACCATCGGGCTGGCCGGGGCGGCCCGGCTGCTCGCGGACCCGGCCGGCCGCGCCGCCTTCGACCGGGCCTGGCAGGACGCCGGCCTGCGCTGCCCGTACGCGGTGCACGGCGACGCCCTGGTGGCCTACGCCTCCGGCACCGCCGCCCCGGATGGCACGGTGCTCATCGCCGGCACCGGGGCGATCACCGCTCAGGTCCGTGACCTGCGGCTGGACCGGGTCGCCGACGGACACGGCTGGCTGCTCGGCGACGCCGGGTCCGGCTTCTGGCTGGGCCGTGAGGCGGTCCGCCGGTTGCTCGCCGACCTGGACGCCGGCCGCGCCCCCGGCGCGCTGGCCACGGCGGTGCTCACCGACCTGCTGGGCAGCCCCGAGATCGCCGCCCGCCCTCGGGACACCGTGGACGCCACGATCCAGGCGGTGACCCGCCGACCCCCGATCGAGCTGGCCCGGCTGGCGCCGCTGGTCGTCACCGCCGCCGCCGACGGTGAACCGGTCGCCACCGCGCTGCTCACCGAGGCCGCCGCGCACCTGGTCGACAGCGTGGGCCGGATCCGCCCGGCCGGGGCGGTGACACCGTTCGTGCTCGGCGGTGGGCTGCTCACCGGGAACACCCCGCTGGCCGCCGCCGTCCGGGCCGAGGTCGGCCGGCACTGGCCGGACGCGCCGCTGCGCACCGCCGGCGACGGGGCCGCCGCCGCGGCCTGGCTCGCCGCCCGCGAGCTGCCCGAGGTGACCGATCCGACCACCCTGCACGCCCTCCTCTTCCCCACCCCCTGACCGCCCGACCCACACCCGCCCCGCGCCCCGCCCGCCGCGTTGGGTCAGAGCGGGCTCGATCGTGGAAATAGTCCCCACCTCGCGTCCGGAGGCCACTACATCCTGGATCGAGCACGATCAACGCGAGCCCCCGCCCCACGCCTGCCCGAGAGGCCCCGCGCGCCCGCCGCTCCACGGCGAAGAATCGGGGTGGGGACGCGGAGGTCTGCGCCAGCTGCGCGGCGATCGAGATCGGTCAGACGTGCGGCCCGGATCGGCGGGTCGGCTACTTGAGCTGACCCGCGGTCAGGCCGGTCTGCACCTGTCGCTGGAAGCCCACGTACACGGCGAGCACCGGCAGCACGGCGATGCTCAGCCCGGCGAAGAGCCGGGCGTAGTCGCCGGCGTATCCCTGGCTGACCGACAGCGCGAACAGCCCCTGGGCGAGCACCCACTTGGACTCGTCGCCCTGCATCAACACCTGCGGTAACAGGAACTGGTTCCAGTGGCTGAGGAAGTTGAAGATCGCCACACTGATCAGTCCCGGACGCGCCATCGGCAGCATCACCCGGAAGAACAGTCGGAAGTGACCGCAGCCGTCGACCATCGCGGCCTCGGCCACCGAGGTCGGCAGGGTCCGGAAGAACGCGGTCAGGAAGAACACCGTGAACGGCAGCGAGTAGGCCGCGTACACCAGGATCAACCCGATCCAGGTGCCGAAGAGGCCGGCGTTGCGGACCACGAAGAAGAGCGGCACCAGGGCGAGGAACACCGGGAACATCAGACCGCCGACGAACAGGTAGTAGACGAACTGCCGGCCGCGGAACTCGTACCGGGCGAAGACGTACGCGGCGGTGGCGCCCATCAGCATGGTGAGGCTGACCGAGCCGGCCACCACCACCAGGCTGTTGAAGAAGTACCGGCCGATGTGCGCGCCGGTCCAGGCCCGCGCCCAGTTGTCCAGGTTCAGCGCCCCGGGCAGCCCCCACGGGTCGGCCAGGATCTCGCCGTTGGTCTTGAACGAGCTGATGAACATCCACAGCAGCGGCAGCACGGTGAGCAGGCCCCAGAGCAGCAGGAAGCCGTGCGAGAAGACGTTGGCCACGCCGAGGTCCCGGCGGAGCGGGCGGTCCCGGCCGGCGGAGGGCGTCGACGCGGTGGCGGCGGGGGCGGGTCTGTCCACTGTGGTCACGAGTACTCGATCCGATCGCGCCGGCCGACCCGCAGCGACAGCACCGCCACCGAGAGGGTCAGGAAGAACATCACCACGCCGATGGCCGAGGCGTAGCCGAACTTGGTCTCACTGCCGAAGGCGGTGTCGTACATCCGTACGCCGATCACGTCGGTGGAGAAGTTCGGCCCGCCGTTGGTCATCAGCTGCACGAGGACGAACCCGTCCAGGGCGAAGATGGCCAGGTAGACCCAGGCCACCTGGACGGTGTCCCAGAGCAGCGGCAGGGTGACCCGGCGCAGCGTGGTGAACCGGGACGCGCCGTCGAGCAGCACCGCCTCGTAAATCTCCTTCGGCACGGCCGACATCGCCGCGCCGAACAGCACCACGTAGAAGCCGACGTTGCTCCACACCATCACCGCGAGGACGCACCAGAAGGCGGTCGCCGGGTCACCGAGCCAGGTCGGCGCGGGCAGGCCGAGCGCGTGCAGGGCACTGGTGAGCAGCCCTTGATTCGGGTGGTAGACCTCCTTCCAGAGCAGCGCGATGATCACCACGGAGAGCACCTGCGGGAAGAAGTACACCGTGCGGTAGAACGCGCCGCCACGTACACCGGTCACGCCGGCACGGCCCTTGCGCCCACCCATGGCGAGCATGGTGGCGAAGAAGATCCCGAGCACAATGGTCAGCACCGGCACCAGGGCCAGCAGGATCGTGTTGTTCTGCAAGGCGTTCCAGACGTACCCGTCGTGCCACAGCGTCTTGAAGTTCGCCAGACCGACCGAGTTGGCGTCGGCCGAGTAGCCGAGCCAGTCGGTGGTGGAGATCTGGAACGCCTGCAGGTACGGCGACACGACGAAGACGACGTACAGCAGCACCGGCGGCACCAGGAAGGTGACGATCAGCGGCCACTTGCCATGTCTCACGATGAGGACCTACTTCCCGTGGTGCGGCCGGTGGGGGCGGTCCGCCCCCACCGGCCGGGGTGTCACGCAGCCCGCTTGAACTTCTTGATCGAGCTGTCCTGGGCGATCGAGTCGGCGCCCTTCTGGCACTGGTCGAGGAAGTCCGCCGGGCCGATCCGGCCACTGAAGAACTCGCCGCACGCGGCGTCGACGAGATTGCGCTCCAGCTTGCGGTAGAAGTTGTTGTAGACCCAGTTGAAGCCGTTGGCGCCGGACGCGTCCAGTGCCTTGACCACGGTGCTCAGCCCGTACGGCAGCTCGACGCCCTCGCTGGCGCCGGCCACCACGGTGAGGCTGGCGACCTTCCGGGTGAAGTCCTGGGCGCCCTTCTTCGAGAGCATGGTCCGGAAGTACTCCAGGCCACCGGCGACGTTGCGGGCCTTGGCCGGCACCATGAACGGCTCGCCGGCGGTGCCCCGGATCGCCTCGAACGGCAGCTTGTCGCCGCTGCCCAGGCTCGGCGTCGGCGCGATGGTCATGTTGAACCCGGCCGGGGTGACGGCCTTCTGCTCGCTCTCCAGCCAGGAACCGCAGGAGATGAACGCGGCCTTGCCCTGGCACCAGGCGGTCTGCGACTGCTTGTGGTCCAGGCCGGGCGAGCCCTCCAGGATGTACTTGTCCTTGACGATCTGGTGCCAGGCGTCGGCCGCGGCCTTCATCGCGTCGGACTTCCAGGCGTTCGGCTCCAGGTTGTCGAGGGCGGTGGCCACCGACGGGCCGCCGAACTTGATCGCGGTGGAGATCAGCGGCCAGCTCATGTAGCGCGGGTGTATGCCGGCGTACGTCCAGGGGGCGATGCCGGCGGCCTTGATCTGCTTGCAGAGCGCGATGTGCTCGTCCCAGGTCTTGGCATACTCCCACTTGCGTTCAGTGAACAGCTTGTTGGAGTACCAGATGCCGTACGCGGTGTAGGTGTAGTTCATCACCAGGAACTTGCCGTCGTACGAACCGATCTCGACCGCGCCGGGCAGCAGCGTGTCCTTGATCGTCTTGCCGGGGATGTCGAGGCTCGGGGCGGCGAGCAGCTCGCCCAGGTCGGCGAGGGCGTTCTGGCTCACCAGGCCGTTGAAGTCGATCTGACCCGTGCCGGAGTTGTTGACCACGTCCGGCGGGGTGCCGTCGACGAAGCGCGGCTGGAGGGTCTTGCTGATCTCCTGGGTGGAGGAGTGCTTGATCTGCGCCTTCGGGTACTTCTCGGTGTACATGGCCTCGTGGGCCTTCGCGTACTCCTCGCCGAACCCGCCGCCGAAGATCACCACCTCGAGCGGGGCGTCCTCCTTGACGCCGAGCGGGTTCTGCTCGGACTTGGTGCCCTTGTAGGCGGTGGCGTCGCTCTTGTCGTCGCCGCCGCCGGTGGCGCAGCCGGTCAGCAGGCCGGCGGCGGGGGTGGCCAGCAGCCCGGCGGCGGCGCTGCGCCGCAGGATGTCACGCCTGTTCATGATGTCTCCTCGGGTCGGGTCGGGCGGGCGCCGGTGATGGGGGGTGGCGTCCGTCGCGTCGAGGCGCAGGGGGATGTGTTGCTTGTCTTCATATGACACTGAGTCGTTGAAGAATTTCTACGGCAGCGACGCGCGGACTTCAACCCCCGGCTGCCGAACCGTTATCACCACCGGCCAGCACCGGGTCGCATAGCCTGAGGCGATGCGCCGCCTGCGCCAGCTCGCAGAGCGCACCCCGCCCGGCCGGGAGCGGTACGTCGACCTGCTCCGGGCGCTCGCCATCACCATGGTCGTTCTCGGGCACTGGGGCGTCACGGTGATCGAGCGGGACGCCGCCGGCCGGCCCACCGGGCACTCCGCGCTCGGCGAGCTGCCCTGGGCGTACCCGCTGACCTGGGTGGCCCAGGTGATGCCGGTCTTCTTCCTGGTCGGCGGCTACGCCAACGCGGCCTCGCTGACCCGGCTGCGGGCCCGGGACGGCGACGCCGCCGGCTGGTTGCTCGACCGCAGCGCCCGACTGGTGCGCCCCACCAGCGTGCTGGTGCTGGTGCTCAGCGCCGCGGCGGCGGTGGCCCGGCTGCTCGACGCCGACCCGACCCGGATCCGCGAGGTGGTCTGGTTCGCCACCATCCCGCTCTGGTTCCTGGTCGCCTACCTGGCGGTGGTCGCGCTCACCCCACCGATGTACGCGCTGCATCGCCGCTTCGGCCTGGCCGTCCCGCTCGTGCTGGTCGCCCTGGTCGGCGTCGGCGACCTGCTCCGAATGACCGGGCCGGAGCAGCAGGGGTACGGCAACTACCTGTTCGGCTGGCTGGCCGTACACCAGCTCGGCTTCGCCTGGCACGACACCCGCGCTGCCGGGCCGTCGGCACCCGACCGTCCGGGGGTACGCCGACGCCGGCTGCCCACGTCCCGCCGAGCCGGCGTGGTGTTCCTGGCCGTCGGGCTGGCCGCGCTGCTGCTGCTCACCGTGCTCGGCCCCTGGCCGGTGGCCATGCTGCACGTGCCCGGAGAGCGGCTGGACAACGCCGCGCCGCCCAGCCTCGCGTTGCTGGCCGTCGCCGCCACCCAGCTCGGCCTGGTCCTGCTGCTGCACGGCCCGGCGGAGCGCCTGCTGCGCCGCACCGGCCCGTGGCAGCTCGTGATCGGGGTCAACCTGGTGGTGCTGACCGTTTTCCTCTGGCACCTGACCGCCGCCGTCCTGCTGATCGGCCTGCTCGACGCGACCGGGACGCTGCCCACCCCGGCGGTCGGTTCGGCCGCCTGGTGGGCGTGGCGGGGGCCCTGGCTGCTGCTGCTCGCGGTGGTCCTGGCGGTCCTGGTCGCCATCTTCGGCCCGGTGGAGGCGCGCAGCGCCCGGCACCGCACCGGGCGCCGGGCCGGACGGGGCACCACCACCCGGACGGCGCTGACCGTGGCCGGCTACGCCGCTGTGGTGGCCGCGCTGCTGATCAACAGCGCGACCCCCGCGCGGGCACCGGAGCCGCTCGGCACACCCGTCCCGGCCCTGCTGGCGTACCTGGCCGGGGCGGGCGTGCTGCGGCTGCTCAGGTCTGGGTGGGGAACCCGAGGTTGACCCCACCGTGGCGTGGGTCCAGCCAGCGGCTGGTGACCACCTTGCCCCGGGTGAAGAAGCGCACCCCGTCCTCGCCGTGCGCGTGCAGGTCGCCGAAGAGCGAGGCCTTCCAGCCGCCGAACGAGTGGTACGCCATCGGCACCGGGATCGGCACGTTGATCCCGACCATGCCCACCTCCACCTCGTGCTGGTAGCGCCGCGCCGCGCCGCCGTCGTTGGTGAAGATCGCCGTGCCGTTGCCGTACGGGCTGCCGTTGACCAGCTCCACCGCCTCGTCGTACGAGCCCACCCGGACCACGGCGAGCACCGGCCCGAAGATCTCGTCCGTGTAGACCGACATCTGCGGGGTCACCCGATCGAACAGCGTCGGACCCAGCCAGAAGCCGTTCGGGTCGCCGTCCGGCGTGACGTCCCGACCGTCCACCACCGGCACCGCGCCGGCGGCCACCCCGGCGTCCACGTAGAAGCGCACCTTCGCCGCGTGCTCGGCCGTGACCAACGGGCCCATGTCGCAGCCCCGCCGGCCATCACCGGTACGCAGCCCGGCCATCCGGGCGGCGATCCGCTCGACCAGCGCGTCGGCCACCGGCTCCACCGCCACCAGCACCGAGATGGCCATGCACCGCTCCCCCGCCGAGCCGAACCCGGCGTTGACCGCCGCGTCGGCGGCCAGGTCCAGGTCGGCGTCGGGGAGCACGACCATGTGGTTCTTCGCCCCGCCGAGCGCCTGCACCCGCTTGCCGGCGGCGGTGCCGCGCTGGTAGACGTACCGGGCGATCGGGGTGGAGCCGACGAACGACACCGACTGCACCTCCGGGTGGTCCAGCAGCGCGTCGACCGCCTCCTTGTCCCCGTTGACCACGTTCAGCACCCCGTCGGGCAGGCCCGCCTCGGCGAACCACTCGGCCAGCAGCAGCGCCGCGCCGGGGTCCTTCTCGCTGGGCTTGAGCACCACCGCGTTGCCGCAGGCCACCGCGACCGGCACGAACCACAGCGGCACCATCACCGGGAAGTTGAACGGAGAGATCACCGCGACCACCCCGAGCGGCTGGCGGATCGTGTACGAGTCGACCTCGGTGGAGACGTTCTCGCTGAACGCGCCGCGCAACGCCGAGGGCAGGCCGCAGGCGTACTCGATCACCTCCAGGCCGCGCTGCACCTCCCCGGCGGCGTCGGCGAGCACCTTGCCGTGCTCTGCCGTGATCACCTCGGCGAGCCGGTCCCGGCGGGAGTGCACCAGCTCCCGGAAGGCGAACAGCACCGCCGACCGCTTCGCCAGGGACGCGTCCCGCCAGGCCCGGGCGGCGAGGGCGGCGGCCCGCACCGCGACGTCGACGTCCGCGGCCGAGGCCAGCTCCACCTCGGCGGTACGCCGACCCGTCGCCGGGTCGAACACGTCGCCCCGCCGCTCGGACGTGCCGCCGACCCGCTTGCCGTCGATGAAGTGCCCGATTCGGCTGCTCACGCCGCCACCCCCGCCGCCGACCGGATCGCGTCGACGAGGATCGCCAGGCCCTCGCGGGCCTCCTCCTCGGTCAGCGTCAACGGTGGACCCATCCGCAGCACGTTGCCGTACAGGCCGCCCTTGCCGGCGAGCAGGCCACCGGACCGGCACGCCTCGAAGACCCGGTTGGTCAGCGCCGGGTCGGGTTCGCTGGTGCCCGGCCGGACGAACTCGACGCCGAGCATCAGCCCCTTGCCGCGTACCTCCGCGACGCAGTCGAGGCCGCCCACGGCGGACCGCAGGCCGTCGGCGAGGATCGCGCCGACCCGGGCCGCGTTCGCCTGGAGGTCGTGCGCGATCAGGTAGTCGAGCACCGCGTTGCCGGCCGCTGTGGAGATCGGGTTGCCGCCGAACGTGGAGAAGCTGATCGCCGGGACCGACTCCAGCACCTCGGCACGCCCGACCACCCCGGCCAGCGCGAACCCGTTGCCGATGCCCTTGGCGAAGGTGAGCAGGTCGGGCGTGACCCCGTGCGCCTGGTAGCCCCAGAAGTGCTCCCCGGTACGCCCCCAGCCGGTCTGCACCTCGTCGGCGATGAACAGGATGCCGTGCTCGTCGAGGACCTTCTTCCAGCCGGCGAAGAGCCCGTCCGGCGGGTGCACGAAGCCACCCACGCCCTGGATCGGCTCGGCGATCAACGCCGCCACGTCGCCGGCGGTCTGGGTGGCCAGCACCTCACGCAGGTCCTCCACCGCCGCGTCGACCTGCTCCTCGGCGCTCAGCCGGGCGAGCAGGCCGCGCACCCGGTCACCCGAGTGCAGCCAGGCCACCTGGAGCGGGTTCAGCCCGCTGGCCGACCAGTTGCGGTTGCCGGTGACGCCCATCGCCGCGTACGACCGGCCGTGGTAGCTGTTGCGCACGGCCAGGATCTGGTGCGAGCGGCGGTGGTTGGTGGCGACCAGCAACGCAGCCTCGTTCGCCTCGGTGCCGGAGTTGGTGAAGAACACCCGGGCGTCCGGGATGCCGGAGCGCTGCGCGATCTTCTCGGCCAGCTCCACCTGCTGGCGGATCAGGTAGAGCGTCGAGCTGTGCACGATGCCGGAGGTGAGCTGCCGCTCGACCGCCTCCCGGATCTCCGGGATGTCGTAGCCGATCATGTTGGTCAGCACGCCACCGAAGAAGTCCAGGTAGCTGCGGCCCTGGGCGTCGGTGACCCGGCGACCCGAGCCGGAGACCAACTCGATCGGCTCGGCGTAGTACAGCGGCATCCAGGACGGAAGCACGGCCCGGTGCCGGGCCAGCAGGTCGTCGGTCATCGTGGCAACCCTTCAGCGGCATTCGTGGATACCGCACGCTCCCACCGGCGGCCGGTGTGGGCAACTGCCACTGTGTAGCGCAGCGCGCGCCCGCTCCTGACAGTGCGTCAGCCTCGGGCGGCGGGCCAGACGTCAGCCGGCGGCGGCGGCGCGGCGACCGACCGCGCCGACCCGCGAGGCCGCGTGCAGCGCCCCGGCCACCAGCGCGAAGGCCACCCAGCCGGCCGCCAGGGCGGTAGCCGGCGAGGTGTCCTGCCACCAGTGGTACGCCGCCAGGAAGCCGACCAGCGCCAGGCTGTCGCGGGCGAAGTGCCGGGTGAACGCCACCAGGTCGCGACGGCTCTCGACGGCCACCAGCACCCCGGAGTACGGGAAGGTCACCACCATCGCGCGCAGCAGCTCGCCGAGCAGCCCGGTGAGCGTCGCGCCGACCAGGATCACCAGCAGCTTCACCGGCGCCGGCAGGCGTCGCCCCGCCTCCACCTGCAGCTCGGTCTCCTGCGGCGGCTCGGTTGGTGGCGGCGGGGCGGGATGCTGCCGGCGCAGCATCAGCATCGCCAGCGCCCAGAGCGCCACGCTGGCGCACAGCGCCAGCGCGAACGGCACCGGCACGGCCAGCAGGCCGGCGCTGAACGCCACGTACCCGGCGATCCCGGCGGCGTCGGCGAGAAGGATCGGCCAGCACAGCCGATGATGCGTGACCGCCACGACGACGAAGAACAGGTTGAGGCCGAGCACCCCGAGCAGTTGCGCGCCCTGCACCCGGTGCCCGGTGCTCACCAGGGCCAGCGACATCGGCAGCGGGAGACTGTAGACGAACGCCCGCAGGCGCACCGACCGGATCAGGCTGACCGCCCACACCACCGCCGTCACCAGCAGCACAGCGCTCACGGTCATCGGCGGGCCGCCCTCCGGTCGCGGTCAGTCCAGGAAGGTCGCGGCCTCGACGCAGACCTCGAAGACGTCGGTCAGCCGGGCCAGGTCCGCGGCGTTGACCGAGAACTGGTTCTCGGTGATCTCGCCGTGCGCGCTCATCACACCCTCCCAGCGCGCCGTGCCGTCCCACAGGGTCAGGTTGACGTGCCGCGAGGCCTCCACCACGCCCCACGGCAGCAGCCCCACCCGCACCCCGGCCCGTTGCTGCGCCCGCACCAGCTCGCTCAGCTCGTCGGTCAGGCCGGCGTGCAGGAAGACCCGCGTGATCCGTACCCCCCGGGCCAGCGCCTCGGTGTTGGCCGCCCAGTAGTGCCGCCCGACGTCGCCACGCCACCAGCTCAGCTCGCCGCTGGCCCTCGGCATCACGTTGGTCACCGCGTCCAGCCGCCGCACGCACTCCCGGGTCGCGCCGAGCAGGTCCTGGCAGTCGTCGCCCGGCCGGATGATCTGCCCGGCGCGCAACTGCTCGGTCTGCGCCCGGAACCGTTCGAAGCGGCGCCGGGCCTCCTCGGCGACCCGGCTGCCCGGATGCCGCTCGACCGCCTCCCGGGTGCCGGTGACCAGCTCGGGCACCGCGTGCACCAGCCAGGACGGCCCCTCCAGCAACGTCCGCAGGTGGAAGCGGCGCTCGGCGCGGGCCAGCGAGTCCACCAGCAGCGAGATGGTGGTACCCATCAGCCCGGCGAGCAGCGACTCCACCCCGGTCGCCGCGTTGGTCAGGTCCAACGTGACGGACAGCGAGACCGACAGCAGGATGCCGACCAGCGCGACCGGGTCGGTGTGCGCCAGCAGCCGGACGAAGCCACCCGCCGGCCCGACCCGGTCGTTGCGGGGCCGGTGGAGCAAATCGGCCATCGAGGTACCTCCCGGGCGCCGGCTGCCGTCAGGGTACGACGGGACGACAACGAGGCCGCCCCGCCGGCCCGGTACGATCCGGCGGTGCCTGAGCTGCCCGTACCGCTGCCGACCGGGGCGCCGGGCGAACCGGCCGCCGGCATCGCCGAGTGGGTCTCCGCAGACCCGATACGCCGACTGGTCGAGCACTTCGGGGGCAGCTGGCCGGACGGCGACCTCGCCGACGTGCTCCGGTTCCTGGACGAGTTCTCCGCCCGACACTGGGACTTCCGCGGCGGCCGGGAACGGCCCGACGCCCGGGAGCCGGACCTCGACCCCGGCACCGTCGAGCTGGTGCTCGCGTCGGCGGCGGCGCTCGGCCTGATCCGGCCGGTGGCGCCGGCCCGGTCGGCGTACGCCCACCTGGTGGTGCTCGGCGGCCTGGCGCACGCCTGCGTACGCCGGGTCGGGTACGCCGCCCACCTGCTGCGCTCCGGACTGCGGGTGGACGGCGAGGTCGCCGTGCTCGGCAGCTTCCGGCCGCTGTCCGACTGGGAACGCCGGACGCTGGCCGATGCGGGCCTGCCCGCCGACGACACCGAGGTGGATGTGCTGGACACGGCGGTCCGGCGGGTGTTCGGGGTGGCCGCCCCGGCCGAGCAGGAGGGTGTCGACGCCGGGCACCCGCACCACTCCTGGTCGTCGCGGACCTACCGACCGGTCGGCCTGCCGCCGGTGCGGGTGCTCGCCGCGCCGTCCAGCGAACCGTACCGGCGGCGCGCGCACACCGCCGACACACAGCGGTTCTGGGCGGCGCACGTCCAGCTCGCCCCGGGCGACGAGGTGCTGATGGTCACCGCGCCGATCTACGTGCCGTTCCAGCACTGCGACGCGCTACGCACCCTGGCCGTGCCGTACGGCTGCGGCATCGACACCGTCGGGGTGGACCCGACGCTGGCCGACCTGGCCGTGTTGCCCGAGCAGACACTCACGCCGGGGCGCTACCTCCAGGAGATCCGCTCGGCGATCCGCTCGATGCGCGCCCTGCACGACCGGCCCGACCCGCTCTGACCCCGGCCGGGCGCGGTGTCACGCCCCGGCGGTGTCGGCGACGGCCTGGGCGAAGACCTCCGAGCGGTGCTCGAAGTTGCGGAACTGGCCGTAGCTCGGCGCCGCCGGGGACAGCAGGACCACCCCACCGGCCGGGGTCAGCTCCCTGGACAGCCGCACCGCGTCCACCAGGTCGTCGACCAGCTCGGTACGCACCTTGGGCAGGTTGGCGAGCGCCGCCACGATCCGGGTACCGCTGTCCGGGATGCCGATCACGGTCAACTCCCGCTCCGCCAGGTGCTCGGCCAGCGGCGTGTAGTCCAGACCCCGGTCGGTGCCCCCGACGATCACGGTCAACGGCCGGCCGTCGTACGCGTCGATGGCGTGCATGGCCGCGTACGGGCTGGTGGCCAGGGTGTCGTCCACGAACGTCAGCCCGGACGGGTCGGTGATCTCGGTGAGCCGGTGGGCCAGCCCCTGGAACCCGGCGACCGCGACGGCGAGCCTGTCCTTCTCGGCCACCACGTCCACGCCGAGCGCGTCGAGCACGGCGAGCGCCACGCACAGGTTGCCCTCGTTGTGCCGGCCGACCAGGGGCAGCACGGCGCGCGGGAAGAGCGGCTGGTCGCCGAGGTGGAACCAGGGCGTGCCGTCCGCGCCGGTGGCCACGTTGGTGGTGTCGGGGCGACCGGCACGGACCACCGGGCGATCACCCAGCTCGGCGGCGAGCCGGGGGTCGGCGCCGTTCACCACGATCGTCTCCGGGCCGTGGGCGAGCAGGTTGAGCTTGTCCCGGTAGTACTCCCGCTCCCCGCCGTGCGCGTCCAGGTGCTCGGGGAAGAGCGCGGTGACCACGGCCACCCGGGGCGAGTCGCTGAGGTCGCTGCACTGGTAGCTGGACAGCTCCAGCACGTACAGCTCGGCCTCCGGCAGGTCGAGCGTGGGCACGCCGATGTTGCCGCCGAAGACGTTCGGCCGGCCCATCGCCGTGAACAGGTGGCTGATCAGGCTGGAGGTGGTGCTCTTGCCCTTGCTGCCGGTGACCCCGACGGTGCGCGCGGCGTGGTCGGCCATCCACAGCGCGGTGCCCTGGGTCACGGTGACGCCGCGCCTGCGCAGCTCGACCAGCCACGGGTGGGTCTGCGGCACGCCCGGCGAGCGGACCACCACGTCGGCGGCGGCCAGCCGCTCGAAGCCCGCCTCGCCGGTGACCAGCGGGGCCGCCTCGGCCAGCGGGCCGTCCCACGGCAGCGAGAGGAAGTTGGCGCTGTCGTCAACGGCGACCAGGTCGGCCGGGCCGTGCGCGGCGATCGCGGTCACCGCGGCCCGGCCCTCGCGGCCGGTACCCCAGACGGCGACGGTACGTCCGCGCAGGTCAGACAGGCGCACGGGGCTCTCCTCGGTGGTCGCGGCGGCGGTGGGGCAGGGCTCGGTCCGGCGCAGCCGGACACGGCCGGACGAACCAGGGCCTAGTATGGCGTGTGCCCAACGAGCAGCTCCGGCGGATGGACGCCTTCACCTTCCCGTCCTACTCGATCGACTTCGCCACCGGCGAGGTGTTGTTCGACTACGCCCTGACCGGCCCGGCCGGCGAGCAGCGGTTCACCGAGGTCATCACCCTTCCGCTGCCGGCGGAGCCGCCGTCGGACGAGACGGTGGCCACCCTCGGCCGGGTGCTGGAGGTGCTGCACCTGGTCGCCGGGGTCAGTTACTACAAGGCCGCCGCGCCGCCCCGGCTGGTGCTGCCGGCGCCGCTGGGCGCGGCCACCGTCGACTACGTCACCGCCGTCTACACCAGGGGCCTGGCGGAGTACGCGTACCGCAACCAGCTGCCGCACGTGCTGGAGCTGCGGCCGGAGGTGCCAGCCGGTTCGCCGGAGTCGCCGCGCGTGTACGACGACTCCGACCGTCGCCCCCTCTCCGCGGTCGGCGGCGGCAAGGACTCCATCGTCAGCCTGGAGGCGCTGCGCCGAGCCGAACTGGACCCGGTGCCGTTCTCGGTCAACCCGAACCACGTGATCGTCTCGGTCAACGAGGCGTCCGGGCTGACCCCCCTCGCTGCCCGGCGGCGGATCGACCCGGTGCTGTTCGACCTGAACGCGGCCGGCGCGCTGAACGGCCACATCCCGGTCACCGCGATCAACTCGCTGATCGCCGTGGCGACCGCGGTGCTGCACGGGCTGGGCCCGGTGGTGATGTCCAACGAGCGCTCGGCGTCCGACCCGAACCTGGTCTGGAACGGTCACGAGATCAACCACCAGTGGTCCAAGGGCGTCGAGGCCGAAGGGCTGCTGCGCGCGGCGCTGGCCGAGCACGCCGGCCTGACCGAGCCGTACTTCTCGCTGCTGCGCTCGCTGTCCGAGCTGCACATCGCCCGACTGTTCGCCGAATTCACCCGGTACGACGACGTGGTGACCAGCTGCAACCAGGCGTTCAAGCTGCGCGACGCGAGCGAACGCTGGTGCCGCAACTGCCCGAAGTGCCGGTTCGTCTTCCTGGCCATGGCGCCGTTCATGCCGCGGGAGCGGGTCACCCACATCTTCGGCGGCGACCTGCTCGCCGACCCCGAGCAGATCCCCGGCTACCGGGAACTGCTGGGCGTGGACGGGCACAAGCCGTTCGAGTGCGTGGGCGAGGTCGAGGAGTCGGTGGTGGCTCTGGGCCTGCTCGCCGAGCAGGACCAGTGGCGCGACGCACCGGTGATCCGCGCCCTGGTCGACGCCGTCCCAGCCACCGCCTGGTCCGCGGTGGCCACCTCGGACGTCTTCACCCCCGGCGGCCCCAACCACATCCCCCCCACCTACGCCAAGGCCCTGACAGCCCTCACCTGACCCGCCCCGGGCCCGGGGCGGGGCCGGGTGGGTCAGGGGGTCCGGACGGCGTCCAGGGCCAGTAGGGCGACGTGTAGGGAGAGGGAGGCTTCGACGGAGTCGAGGTCGACGTCGAGAATCCGGGCGATGCGGGCCAGGCGCTCGTAGAAGGCCGGCCGGGACAGGTGGGCGGCGGCGGCGCCGGCGGACTTGTTGCGCCCCTGCTCCAGGTACGCGCGCAGGGTGTCGAGCAGCCGCTCCCGGGGGTGCCGGGCGTCGTACTCCAGCAGTGCCCCGAGCTCGCGCTCCACGAACGTCTGCAACCGGGGCTCGTCGCGCAGCAGGTGCAGCAGGCCGGCCAGCCCGACGTGCGGCAGCCGGAAGATCGGCAGATCACGCCGGTCCCGGCGGGCCGCCTCGGCGATCTGGCGCGCCTCGACCAGTGACCGTCGGGCTTCCCGCAGGTTGCCCACCCCGGACCCGGCGGCCACGATCACCCCGCCGGGAGCACCGCCGGCAGCCCGGGACGGGTCGGCGGCGGACACCATCCGGGACGCGTCCGCGCCGGACGCGGTCCGGACCGTGCCGGCGTCGAGGCGTACCCGGCGCAGCGCGGCGGCGAACGCGGACAGCGCGCGGTCCTCGGCGGCCGGGTCCGGCAGGGCCAGCAGCGCGCCCACCGAGTGGTCGTCGACGGCGCTGGTCAGCGCGGTCAGCTTCGCCTCCCGCAACGCCTGGCCGACCGCCTCGGACAGGTCCCGCAGCCGGGCGGGGCCGGCCTCGGGGCCACCCTCGCCGGCCGGGTCGTCGGCCCGGTGGCGGACCATCACGCCGACCAGGTGCCGGCGTTCGAGCACCACGCCGAGCGCCTTCGCCCGCAATGCCACCTCATCCACCGGCCGGGAGTGGTCGAGCAACGCGGTCAGCAGGGTGCGGTGGATCTGCCGTTCCAGCCCCTCGGCGTCGCGGCGGATCAGCCGGCCCAGCGCGAGGGTGGACGCGGCCCGCTCGATCAGGATGGTGAGCCGGGTCGGCGGCCCGCTGCCGGGGCGTGCGTCGGGCTCCACCGGGTCGGCGCCTCGGCGGCTGGGCAGCTCCCCGCCGGCCGGCCAGCGCAGCAGCAGCCGTCCCCAGTCCTGCCCCCGGGCGCCGACGACCGTCACCAGCCAGCCGCTGTCGGGGTCGTACGCGGTCCGCCCGGCCGGCCGGATCCGCCGAGAGTGCTGCTCCCAGCCGTCCAGCAGCAGCTCGGCGCTCTCGCCCGCCGGGTCGTACCCCAGCACCTGCCGGGACAGGTTCTCCAACACCACCGGGCAACCGGACAGCTCGGCGGCCTGCCGGATCACCTCGGCGGCGTCCGCGCCCTCGACCGACAGGTCGGTGAACCGCTGGTGGATCTCCTCGGTGGCGCGCAGCTCGGTGAGCTGCGCGTCGACGATCAGCGCGTGCACGGCCTCGGTGATCCGTACGAACGGGGTGGCCCGGCGCAGCTCCACCAGGGGCAGGCCGCGCCGTTCGGCGGCGGCGGCCATCACCCGGGGCACCCCGCTGACGTACCGGCGGCCCAGCTCGACGACGAGCCCGGAGACGCCGACGTCGGCCAGGTCGCCGATGAACGCGCGCAGCCCCGCGTCGTCACCGGGCAGCCCGATGCCGGTGGTGAGCACGAGTTCGCCGCCGCCGAGCAGGGTGGCGATGTCCGGCACCTCGGCGACGTGCACCCAACGGACCGGCCGGTCCAGCCCGGCGTCCCCGGCCACCACGCGCGGCGCGCCGTGGCGGACCGGGTCGAGGGCGAGGACCTCACGGACGGTAGGGAACACGGCCGCCACGCTACCGTCCGTGACACCGGAACTCGACATGCCGCCGCCGACGGGCCGGGTCACCGGTCGGATCTGCTCCGCGTCCAATCGGCTGACAAGGGCGTCCGCGCCCTCACCACGGGTCGTCGCGGCTCAACTCCCAGCAGGCCACGGCGGTGGCGGCGGCCACGTTGAGTGAGTCGACGCCACGGCGCATCGGGATGACCACCCGGACGTCGGCGGCGTCCATGGCGGCCCGGGTCAGGCCGGCGCCCTCGGCGCCGAGCAGCAGCGCCGAGCGGGCCCGCTGGGTGGCGTCGAGGCGCTGGATCGGCACCGCGTCCGGCGCCGGGGTCATGGCCAGCACGGTGAAACCGGCCGCCCGGACCTCGGCGAGCGCGTCCGGCCACGGATCCAGCTTCGCGTACGGGACGGCGAAGACCTCCCCCATGCTGACCCGGACGCTGCGCCGGTAGAGCGGGTCGGCGCAACTCGGCGAGAGCAGCACCGCGTCCACCCCGAGGGCGGCCACCGCCCTGAAGATCGCGCCGAGGTTGGTGTGGTTGTTGACGTCCTCCAGGATCACCACCCGGCGCGCGGTGGCGAGCACCTCGGCCGCTGTCGGCAGCGGCCGGCGGTGGAACGACGCCAGCACCCCCCGGTGTACGTGGAAACCGGTGGCCCGCTCCAGCACGTCCTGCGTCGCCGCGTAGACCGGCGCGTCGCCGGTGTCCAGGTCGGCGAGCTGGTCGGTGCGCTTGGCGTCGATCAGGTACGACCGGGCGGGGTAGCCGGCGCGCAGCGCCCGGCGCAGCACCAGCTCCCCCTCGGCGATGAACAGGCCGTGCGGTGGCTCCCAACGGGTGCGCAGCTCGACGTCGGTGAGCGCGCGGTAGTCGGCGATCCGGTCGTCGTCGGGGTCGGTGATCTGGTGGACGGGCACCCGACGATTCTGCCGGACGCCCGGCCGGGCACTCCGAAGCCGGTCGAGCCCACGGCATTGAGGGTGTTTTGTCCGTAAAGGAAGGGGAATGGCGTGCGACGTACCGGACCCGACGGGAAGGACCAGCCAGGTGAGCCCAGATCACACCGCGCCGGGCGAAGCAGGCACCATGCCCAAGCAGCCGACCGTCGCGGACCACATCGTCGCCCGCCTCTTCAGCTGGGGAGTGCACCGCTACTTCGGCTATCCCGGCGACGGCATCAACGGCCTCACCTCCGCCCTGCAACGCACCAACGAGCGGGCCCAGTTCGTCCAGGTGCGGCACGAGGAGACCGCCGGCTTCGCCGCGTCGGCGCACGTCAAGTACGGCGGCGGGCCGCTGGGCTGCGCGTTGGTGACCAGCGGTCCGGGAGCCATCCACCTGCTCAACGGCCTGTACGACGCCAAGCTCGACCACCAGCCGGTGATCGCCCTGGTCGGGCACACCGTGGTCACCGCCGAGGGTGGCGGCTACTACCAGGAGGTCGACCTGCTCGCCCTCTACAAGGACGTGGCCGCGGCGTTCCTGGCCCAACTCGACCACCCGGCGCAGGTCCGTCACCTCGTCGACCGGGCGTGCCGCACGGCGCTGGCCCGGCGTACGGTCACCGCCCTGGTGCTTCCCGCGGACCTCCAGGACAAGCCGGCCGTCCCGGACCCGCCGCACGCGCACGGCTACTACCAGACCAGCAACGTGCCGAGCAGCACGCCGACCGTGCCGCCCGAGGCGGACCTGCGCCGGGCGGCCGAGGTGCTGCGCGGCGGGGAACGGGTGGCGATGCTGGTGGGGCAGGGCGCCCTCGGCGCAAAGGACGAGGTCCGCGAGATCGCCCAGCGGCTCGGCGCCGGGGTGGCCACCGCGCTGCTCGGTTTCACCGCCGTCGACCACCGGGAGCCGTGGGTGACCGGCGCGATCGGGCTTCTCGGCACCCGGCCGAGCTGGCAGATGATGAGTCGCTGCGACCGCCTGCTGATCGTGGGCAGCAACATGCCGTACTCGGAGTTCTATCCGCCACCCGGGCAGGCCCGCGGGGTGCAGATCGACCTGGACGGCACCCAGCTCGGGCTGCGGTATCCGACCGAGGTCAACCTGACCGGCGACGCCGCCCCCACCCTGCGGGCGCTGCTGCGCGAGCTGGGCCCCGGTCCCGGGCCGACCGAATGGCGGACGGAGATCACCGAGGCCACCTCGGCGTGGCGCCGGGTGCAGCGCGACCTGGCCGAGCAGGACGCCGACCCGGTCAACCCGCAGCTGCTGTTCAGCACGCTCAGCGAGCGGCTACCTGACAACGCCATGCTCGCCGTGGACTGCGGCACCGCCACCGCCTGGTACGCCCGACACGTGCAGGTCCGCCCCGGGATGCTGGCCAGCCTCTCCGGCACGCTGCTGTCCATGGGCGGCGCCATGCCGTACGCGCTGAGCGCCAAGTTCGCCCACCCGGACCGACCCCTCGTCGCGCTCATCGGCGACGGGGCGATGCAGATGAACGGGGTCAACGAGCTGATCACCGTGGCCAAGTACTGGCGGAGCTGGGCCGACCCGCGGTTCGTGGTGCTGGTGCTCAACAACCGGGACCTGGCGTTCGTCAGTTGGGAGCAGCGCTCAAGTGAGGGGACGCCGATGTTCCCGGACAGCCAGCAGCTGCCGGACATCGGCTACCACCAGTGGGCACAGGTGCTCGGGTTGCACGGCGAGCTGGTCGACTCCCCCGACGATGTGCCCGGCGTCTGGGAGCGAGCCCTCGCGGCCGACCGTCCCGTGGTGATCAACGCGCTGGTCGACCCGGCCGAGCTGATGCTGCCACCGCACTTCACCGCCGAGCAGGCGCGCAAGACCGCAGCCGCGGTGCTGCGCGGGGACACCGACTGGGCCGGGATCATCCGCCGCGGCCTGCCCGCCACCATCGCGAGCTACCGCCCACGTCGCCGGCAGGGCTGACCGCCGGCCGGCGAGGTCAGCGTTGGCGGGCGAAGCCGACGAAGGCCCGCCAGGCGGTCGGCGCGAACGCGAGGGTGCCGCCCGAGCGGTCCTTCGTGTCCCGGACCAGCACCACCCCCGGCAGGTTGTCCGCTACCTCCACGCAGGAGCCGCCATTGCCGCCGGACCGGCTCGACTTGCGCCAGTGGGCACCCGTCAGGTCCATGTCTTCGCCACTTCCTTGATCAAGTCGAGTGACTGTCGCCGGGAGAGTGCCTCGTTCCGCACGATCTCCCAGGTGCCCGACAGCCTAGCAACGTCCGCGGCCTGCTCCACGATCTGCGCGGTGAGCTGATTGTCGGCGTGCGCGACCCGATCGCCGTCCGGCAGCTCGGCGATGATGAACTGGCCAGCCATGCCCAGATACATTCCCGTCTCGGCTGGCACGACCTGCAACTGCACGTGGTCCAGTTCCGCCAGCTCCACGAGTCTGGCAAGTTGGGCGGCCATCAACCCAGGTCGGTCGACCGGCCGACGGATCACCGCCTCGTCGACCACGGCCACGAGTTGCGTTGGCTTCTCCCGCGTCAAGATCGCCTGCCGGTCGAGGCGCGAGGCGACGGCCCGATCGATTTCCTCGACGGTGAACCGCCCGCCGGCCAATGTGGCCCTCGCGTAGTCCTGCGTCTGCAGGAGCCCCGGGACATACAGCGGCTCGTACCAGCGGAGCAGGACGGCTTCGCGTTCGAACTCGATCCATTCGCGCAGCCAGACCGGCGCGGCGGCGTCGTCCTTCACCAGATCGGCCCAGAGCCGCACGAAGAGCCCGCCGGTGTCCAGTGCCCGGTCGACGGCGGCGAGATAGTCCTCGCGAGGCGGGCGGGTGCCCAACTCGACCGCGCTGACCTGCTTGCCGGAGAAGTGCGCCCGCTCGCCCAGCTCGTCCTGGGTGAGCCCGGCCAGGGTGCGCTGCCGGCGCAGCTCGCGAACCAGGAACTCCGACGCGGACACGCTCACCGGCTCTCCACCTCCTCTACGGCGGGCCGGGCCGGTTCCCGGGCACTCTCGGGTGCCGGTCCGATGCTCCCCGCCCCACTGCGGAAGCTTCCGAGCGTAGTGGCCTGGTCAGCAGACTGTGAAGCACGCGGCGCCGGGTCGGCGGCCATTCCCCCGGTACGCCCCGGCGCCGCTCCCCCTGGGCAGAAGGAGACATGGTGAACGGAGCAGACCTGAACGACGGCGCTGGCACACGCGACGCGGCGGCCCGCGTACCCCCGGATCGGTGCCGGCCGACGGCGGTGGGTGAGCTACCGGCGTGGCTGGAGCCGCACCGGCCGTTGAAGCCGCTCTGGGTGTGCGCCGGGTGCGGTGACCCGTGGCCGTGCGCGGTGGCCCGGCTGCTGCTGCGGGCCCGGCACGAGGCGGACCGGGTACCGCTCTACGTCCTGCTGACGGGCGTCTTCGCTCACGCCACCCGTGACCTGTACACGCTCAACCCCTACGACACGCCGCGTCCGCACGCGCTCTTCGCCCGCTTCGTCGACTGGGCCGACCCGCGCTTCCGCTGACCGACCCCCGCCGGGGGTGCGGTCAGCCGCGACGGTCGAGCCAGCGTTGGAGCAACGACCGCGGGTCGTCCTGGTCGGACCTGCGGTCGGGGACGACGGGAGCCCGCTCGACCGGGCGGCGGGGTTCGCCGGCCAGCTCGCGGCTCGGCGCGACGAACGCCTTCTCCGGCTGGCCCTTGACGGCGGTGGCGATGACCCGGGCGACCGCGTCGATCACCTTGGCCTGCACCGCGGAACCCACCGAGTCGGTCGTGTCGTCCGGGTTGGCGGCGATGCCGGCGACCGCGACCTGCGGGGTGAAACCGACGAACGTCTCGGTGGCGTTCTGCTCCGAGCTGCCGGTCTTGCCGGCCACCGGGCGGCCGTCGAGGATGTCGTTCACGCCGGTGGCCGTACCGCCGTTGCACTGCCCGTACGGCGACTGCTGCCCGACCGGGCAGCGGGCGGCGTCGGTCGCGGCACGGGCCACGTCGGCGTCGAGCACGCGCTTGCAGGACGGCTGCCCGACCGGCACCTTGTCGCCGTTCGCGGCGGTCACCGAGACCACCGGCACCGGCGTGCAGTAGGTGCCCTCGGCGGCCACCGTGGCGTACGCGTTGGCCAGGTCCAGCGGGGTGGTGGCGGCCACGCCCAGGGTGAACGAACCCCAGTTGGCGGCATCGTTCTTGGCGAAGTCGGCGTCCGGGCCAGCGCGGAAGGTGATGCCGAGCCGCTGCGCCATCTCCACCACCTTGTCCTGGCCGACCTGCTCGGCCAGCCAGACGAAGTAGGTGTTCACCGAGCGGCCGAAGCCGTCCCACATCATCCGGTACCCGTCCATCCAGTCCGGGTTGGCGTTGGCCGGGCACCAATGGCCGTCACAGCTCCCGGGGCCCTCGGCGGCGTACCGGGTGGGTAGCTTGGCGGGCGCGTCGAAGCCGGTGGAGAGGGTACGGCCCGACTCCAGCGCCGCGAGCATGGTGAACAGCTTGAACGTCGAACCGGCCTGGTACCCGTCGACGCTGGCACCGCCGGAGATCAGCGGGTTGACGGTGTTCGGGAAGTTGGCCTGCCCGTTCGGGTTGTCGGCGAGGCTGTAGTGCCGGTTGACCGCCATCGCCAGCACCTGACCGGTGCCCGGCTGCACGGCCGCGATCGGCAGGGCGCGCTTGTTGTCGTACCCGTAGACCTTGGTGGCCTGCTGCTGCGCGGTGGCCTGGACCTGCGGGTCCAGCGACGTGACCACGGTGTAGCCGCCCGCGCGCAGAGCCTGCTCGCGCTCCGGCACGGTGGCCCCGAACGCCGGCTGGGTCACCCACCAGCGACGCAGGTAGTCGCAGAAGTAGCCCCAGTCGTCGTGGCCCTGGGCCACGGAGGTGCAACCGTTGGGCTGCTGCGTCGGGTGCAGGGTCAGCGGCTCGGCCTTGGCCTGCGCGGCCTGCGCTGCGGTGATCGCCCCGGTTTCGGCCATCGAGTCCAGCACGTACGACCGGCGGGCCAGCGCCTCGTCCTTGTCCCCGCCGATCGGGCTGTACGCGTCCGGGGACTGCACCAGACCGGCGAGCAGCGCCGACTCGGCGAGGGTCAACCGCGCCGGCGGCTTGCCGAAGTACTTCTGGCTGGCCGCCGCGATCCCGTACGCGCCGGAGCCGAAGTAGGCGATGTTCAGGTACCGGTTGAGGATCTCGTCCTTGCCGAGGCTCCGCTCCAGCGCGCCCGCGTACCGGATCTCCTGGATCTTGCGGCCGATGGTGGGATCGGTGGCGGCGGCGCGCTCCTCGGCGGTGCGAGTGGGGTCGGTCTTGAGCACGTTACGGACGTACTGCATGGTCAGGGTCGAGCCGCCCTGCTCGGTGCCGCCACCCTTGACGTTCGCCACCAGCGCGCGGGCCAGGCCCCGCAGGTCGGCGCCGCCGTGCTCGTAGAACCTCCGGTCCTCAGCCGCCACGATCGCCTGCCGCATCACCGGGGCGATCTCCGACAGCGGCACATCGGTGCGGTTCACGTCGTAGAACGTCGTGATCAGCGTCTTGCCGTCATTGGCGTAGAGGTAGGAGCGCTGCGGGGTGGCCGGGGTGCGCAGCGCGTCGGGCAACGCGGCGTACGTCCCGATCGCGGAGCGGGTGGCGAACCCGAGCAGCAGGTTGCCCGGCAACGCGGCGACTGCCAGGGCGAGCCCGGCCAGCAAGCCGGCGAGCAGCACGGTGAACAGCCGCGACAGCGGCGAGCGAGAGGCGGCCATGCTCCCCAGGATTGCCACGAAAGCCGCCAACCAACCACCCTCAACCCCGGATTGTCAGCAACTTCACGGCCCCCCACCAGCCAACTCCCACCACCCCCACCCCGCGCGCTCCCCTGGCACCGGTGATCAAGAGGTTTGCGTCAACCAGGAGGCCCTTTTTGACGCAAACCTCTTGATCACCGGGTGGGGTGGGTGGTTAAAGCGGGGTGTGTCAGGGGGTGGAGAGGCTGGCGCTGGCGGCGTCGCGGGCCGTTTCGCGGGGCATCAGGCGGCCGGAGCGGTAGCCGATGCCGATGCCGGCGATCAGCACGAAGATCGCGCCGAACGTCTGCAACGAGCCGATCAGGGCGCCGCCCAGGCCGAGCAACGGCGCGGCGATGATCAGCATGACCCCGTCGCCGAGGCTGAACGTGCCCGAACGGGCCACCGCCCACCCGGTGAGGACCCAGCCCACGCTGTAGAAGGTGGCGCCGACCAGGACCAGCGAACGCGCGGTGACGCCGAAGACCGGTGTCTGCTCGGCGAGCCCGGCGAAGGGCAGCATCAGCACGGTGCCGGCGATGCTGACCAGCAGCCCGGCGGTGGCCACCCGGCGGCTGCGGGTCGCGGCCAGCAGCCCGGTGAGGGCCAGCAGCGCGAGCAGGCCGAGCCAGACCGCGGCCACCCAGCCGATGAGGTACGCCGCCTGGCCGTCGGCCGGATACGGGTCGTTGCCCACCCCGCCGTCGCTGGCCATCGCCACCGCGCCGTAGAGGATGGCGTACGCGGGCAGCAGCCACACCGCCGCCCGCGCGAACCGGCGCACCGACCAGGCCCAACTGGCGTTCGTTGCCGGCCCGGCCGGGGTCGGCTCGCCGACGAAGGGCAGTACGCCGAACCCGCCACCGCTGGCCCGGGAGCCCAGCGGGCCGGCCGGGTCGTGCGCGCCGGGCACCGGTTCCGAGGACCACATCCGATTCGCCGGATCCTTCATGCGTCACCTCGCTCGTCCACGAGCGGTGCGGGACGCGCCGGGGCGCCCCGATTGCCTCGTCACCACCCGTCCTAGGACCGATCGTGGCAGGCGTCGGAGCGCCCCATGAGTCTTTCTCGCATTTATCCGGCCGGACGGCCGGCCAACTCGATTACTCGCGCTCGCGCTGGTCGGTCGGGTCGTTGACCAGACTGGCCGGCGAGACCGGCTCCGGCGCGGGCAGCCCCTGCTGCTTGCTGCCACCGGTGGCCTGCGCCTCGGCGACGCGTACCTCGTCATGAATCTGCTGGGCGGCGTCCGCCGCGGCCTGCGCGGCCTGCGCGGCCTCGCGCTCGACCTGGCTCGCGTGGTCGGCCGCCTCCGGCGCGGGCAGGTCCCCCACCATCTGGCTCAGCCCGCCGAGCGCGCCACCCATCCCCTCCAGTGCCTTGGTCAGCTCGGCCGGGATGATCCAGACCTTGTTGGCGCTGCCCTGGGCGATCTGCGGCAGGGCCTGCAGGTACTGGTAAGCGAGCACCTTCTGGCTCGGGTTCGCCTGGTGGATCGCGTCGAAGACCGTCCGGATCGCCTTCGCCTGACCCTCGGCCTGCAGGATCCGCGCCTGCCGGTCACCGTCGGCCCGCAGCACCGCGGACTGCTTCTCACCCTCGGCGGTGAGGATCTGCGACTGCTTGTGCCCCTCGGCGGTGAGGATCGCCGCGCGACGGTCCCGCTCGGCGCGCATCTGCTTCTCCATGGAGTCGCGGATGCTGGCCGGCGGCTCGATCGCCTTGATCTCCACCCGGGTCACCTTGATGCCCCAGCGGCCGGTGGTCTCGTCCAGCACGCCCGAGAGGTGCCGGTTGATCTCGTCGCGGCTGGTCAGCGCGCGCTCCAGGTCCAGCGAGCCGATCACGTTACGCAGCGTGGTGACGGTGAGCTGCTCGATGGCCTGCAGGAAGCTGGAGATCTCGTACGTCGCCCGAACCGAGTCGACCACCTTGAAGTAGAGGACCGTGTCGATCGAGACCACCAGGTTGTCCGAGGTGATCACCGGCTGCGGCGGGAAGCTGACGACCTGCTCCCGCATGTCGACCTTCGTGCGTACCGCGTCGATGAACGGCACCAGCAGGTTGAGGCCGGGGCTGAGCGTGCGCTTGTACTTTCCGAGCCGTTCCACCACGTCCTGGCGCTGCTGCGGCACGATCCGCACCGCCTTTGCCAGCGTCACCACAGCGATCAACGCCACTGCGATCAGCAGTACGCCTATGGCCGTCATCCCGTTCACCCTCTCGCTTCCGGCAGCTCGCCGGCGGAAGAAACGTCGTCCTGCCAGACCAGGGCGGTCGCGCCCCGGACCTTTATCACTCGCACCCGTTCACCAGGCTCGTACGTCTGCGTCGTGTCGTACGACCGGGCGCTCCACAGCTCCCCGTCAATCTTGACGAGGCCGCGCTCGGCGTCCACCCGCTCCAGCACCGACGCCATGGAGCCCTCGATCGCCTCCACGCCGAAGGCCTGCTCGCCGCTGTCCAGTGCCGAGCGCTGGTGCCGCCGGATGACCGGGCGGACCACCACCAGACTCAGCGCCGACACCACCGCGAACACCAATGCCTGCACCGCCACCGGCGCGCCCAGAGCGGCCGCGCCCGCGGCGGCGAACGCGCCGACCCCGAACATGATCAGAAAAAGCGTCGTCGTGAAGACCTCGGCGACAACCAGCAGCACACCCAACACGATCCACACCACGGCGTCCACACCACGATCGTGACACGCAAATGCACGCGCGGCCGACCCGTGATGATCAGTAGGCTCGGCGGAACCCACCTGGCCCGCCGAAACACCCCAGAAATGGTGATCCGGCCGAGCCGACGAGCAAGGAGTTCCCGTTGACCCTGCTGCCCGAGACCGCCCGACAGGTCGACGCCCAGGTGGCCCAGGCGCAGGCCGACGGCCGGGCCCCGTCGCTGGTGCTGGGCGTGGTCCGCGACGGCACGCTGGCGCACCTGGCCGCCGCCGGCGAGCACCCCCGCGCGGACATCGACCTGCAGTACCGGCTGGGCTCGATCAGCAAGACGATGACCGCCACCCTGATCATGCAGTTGCGCGACGCCGGCCGGCTGGCCGTGGACGACCCGCTGGAGCGGCACCTACCGGGCACCGGCGTCGGCACACTCACCCTGCGCCAACTACTCGGGCACGCCAGCGGCATCCAGCGTGAACCCGAGGGCGACTGGTGGGAGCGGACCGCGGGCGCCGACCTGACCACCCTGCTCGCCGGGCTCACCGCCGACAAGATCGCCTACCCGCCGCACGCCACATACCACTACTCCAACCTGGCGTACGGGCTGCTCGGCGGGGTGCTCGAACGGCTCACCGGCACTCCCTGGGCGGACCTGCTCAGCGAGCGGGTCCTCGCCCCGCTGGGGATGCGCCGCACCACGTACGCGGCCACCGAACCGTTCGCCCGTGGCTACGTCGTCCACCCGTGGCACGACACGCTGCGCGAGGAGCCCCGTACCGACACCGGGGCGATGGCCCCGGCCGGGCAGCTCTGGTCGACGATCGAGGACCTGGGTCGGTGGGCGGCGTTCCTGGCCGACCCGGACCCGAAGGTGCTGGCCGCCGAGACGCTGACCGAGATGTGCTCCCCCGTGGTGATCAGCGACCTGGAGTCCTGGAACCACGGGCACGGCCTCGGGCTGGAACTCTTCCGGGAGGGCGACCGGGTGTACGTCGGGCACGGCGGCTCGATGCCCGGCTACATCGCCTCGCTGGCCGTCCACCGGCCCACCCGCACCGCCGTGGTCGGCTTCGCCAACTCGTACGGCCTGCGCACCGGGCACCTCGGGGCACTCGGCCGGCGGCTGCTCACGCTGGTGCTGGACGCCGACCCGACGCCGGTCACCCCGTGGCGGCCAGCCGCAGCCGCACCGCCCGCCGAGCTCGCCGAGCTGACCGGCCGCTGGTGGTGGATGGGCAGCGAGATCGAGGTGACCGTGGACGCCGCCGGCGAGCTGCTGGCGGGCCCGGTCGGCGCGCCGGACCTGCGCTTCGTCGCGGAGGGACCGGACCGCTGGCGGGGCCGCGCGGGCGGGCAGGATGGCGAGATCCTCACCGTGTGCCGGGACGAGCAGGGCCGGGCGGTCGCCCTGGACATCGCCACCTTCGTCCACACCCGCACCCCCGACCGGGAGCCCTGACCCGCGTCGCCTCGCTGGTCCGTCGAGGGCAGGGCCGGGTCGGTCAGGCTGGGTCGGTGACGAAGTCGATGAGGCGTTCCATGGCGTTGATCAGGGGGGTCTCCACGTCGGCGAAGGTGTTCACCCGGGACAGGATGTGCCGCCACATGTCGGCCGGCTCGGCCACCCCGAGGGCCGCGCAGACCCCCTCCTTCCACGGCCGCCCCGGCGGTACCACCGGCCACGCCGCGATGCCCAGCGCCGCGGGCTTGACCGCCTGCCAGACGTCCACGTACGGATGCCCGGTCACCAGCACGTACGGCGAGGTCACCCGGGCCACGATCCGGCTCTCCTTGCTGCCCGGCACCAGGTGGTCGACGAGTACGCCGAGTCGGCGGGTCGGGCCGGAGGCGAAGTCGCGCACCTCGGCGTCCAGGGCGTCGATGCCGTCCAGCGGTTCCACGACCACGCCCTCGATCCGCAGGTCGTCGCCCCAGATCCGCTCGACCAGCGCCGCGTCGTGAATGCCCTCCACCCAGATCCGGCTGGCCCTGGCCACCTGGGCGCGGACGTTGTCCACCGCCACCGAGCCGGACGCGGTGCGCCGGCGGGCCGCCGGCACCGGCGCGCGGGCCGGACGGCGCAGCGTGACCGGGCTGCCGTCGAGCAGGAACGCCGCCGGTAGCAGGGGGAAGTTGCGTCGCCGGCCGTGCCGGTCCTCCAGCACCACCGCGCCGGCCTCGAAGCCCACCACCGCCCCGCAGAACCCGGAGTCGGCGTCCTCCACCACGAGATCCGGCTCGGCGTCCACCTCGGGGGTGACCTTCCGCCGCCGCCAGTCGCCCGCCAACACGTCCTCGCCGTATCGCCCCGCCATGTCGATCACGCTAACCCCGCCACCCCCGGCCACCATCCCGACACACCGCCGAGCCCTGCACCCCCACCCTCGGCTGCATCGATCATGGAGTTGTGGTGCCCCGCGAAACGGCACGAATCAGCAGGGACCGCCCACCACGGCTCCATGATCGACCTGAGCAGTGGGTGGGCCGCGAGTGGGGCGAAGGGGGCAGTTCGGGGCAGGCAGGGCGGCCGGAGCGGCAGTCGAGACAGGGCCACCGCTGACCACGTACCCTTTCGGCATGTCCACCCCCACAGCGGGCGCGGCCACACTCACGCCGCGCCGGTCGAGCCGGTTCGTCGCCTGGGTGCGCGCGTGGCGCGCCGGGTTGGTGCCGTACGACGAGGTCGCCGACGCCATCGCCGGCGACGAGGAGCACCTCGTGGCGGACGCCCCCGGCACCTGGACCGACGTCCCGCTGGGCGCCGCGCTGCCCACCCTGGCCAAGCTCTCCCCGGACGAGATCCGTCTGGTGCTGCCCGCGCCGGGCGACCCCCGGGGGCTGCCCGGCCCCGGCGACTTCGCCGGCGCGGCGCTGGACGCGGGCGAGGCGGTGGTGGCCGGTGGGCTCGGGTTGATCCCGCAGGTCCGGCTGCACACCTCCGGCTCGGGAGACTGTTTCGAGACGGTGCTCTGGCGGGTCTACCCGCTGCCGGCCAACGCGCCCGCCGCGTCGCTGTCGCTGCCCGGCGCCGCCGAGGCCGAGGCCGAACTGGCTGCCGCGCTCGCCGAGACGACCGCCGCGCTGACCCGCCTGGACGTCGCCCAGTGGCGGCCCGAGCTGGCCGGGGCGCTGGCCGCGCTGCGCCGCCCGGATGGCGCCACCGACCTGCCGCCCGGCTTCGACCCCCGGGCCCGCCGACTCTTCGCCCGCGCCGCGGTGCTCGACCGGGTGCTCGCGCTGGCCGGGCACGCCGCGCCCGGTGGCGCGATCAACAACTACGAGGCGCAGCAGCGCGACGCCGCGCTCCGCCCGCTCACCACGGCCTGCCGGCAGGCGCTGGTGGCCGCCTGCAACGCTCCACTGCGCCCCTGACGAGGTTGGTCAGACCTCGTCGAGCAGGTCCGCCACCGAGTTGATGATCCGGGACGGGCGGTACGGGTAACGCTCCGCCTCGGTGCGGCTGCTGATCCCGGTGAGCACCAGGATGGTCTCCAGCCCGGCCTCCAGCCCGCACAGGATGTCGGTGTCCATCCGGTCGCCGATCATCGCGGTACTCTCGGAGTGCGCGTTGATGGTGTTCAGCGCCGAGCGCATCATCATCGGGTTCGGCTTGCCGACGAAGTACGGCTCCACCCCGGTCGCCTTGGAGATCATGGCGGCGACCGAGCCGGCGGCGGGCAGCGCGCCCTCCACCGACGGACCGGTGACATCGGGGTTGGTGCAGATGAACCGAGCCCCGTCGTTGATCAACCGGACCGCCTTGGTGATCGCCTCGAAGCTGTAGGTGCGGGTCTCACCGAGCACCACGTAATCCGGGGCGAAGTCGCTGAGCACGTAACCGACCGCGTGCAACGCCGTGGTCAGCCCCGCCTCCCCGATCACGTACGCGGTGCCGCCCGGCCGCTGGTCGGCGAGGAACTGGCCGGTGGCCAGCGCGGAGGACCAGATCGACTCCTCCGGCACGTCCAGCCCCATCCGGCTCAGCCGGGCGGTCAGGTCGCGCGGGGTGTAGATCGAGTTGTTGGTCAGCACCAGGAACGGCTTGCCGGACGAGCGCAGCCGGTTGATGAACTCCGGCGCGCCAGGCACCGGCTGGCCCTCGTGCACGAGCACGCCGTCCATGTCGGTCAGCCAGCTCTCGACGGGCTTGCGGTCATGCATCGGTCATCCCCGGGGTGTCGGTGGGCGGGTGGACGGTCAGGGGCGGCGGGTCGGCACGCAACACACGGTGGGGCAGGTGTCCCACATCGGCAGCTCGCCCAGGCGGCGGCGCAGCTGCGCACCGTCCGGGTCGGTCCGCTCGGTGACCAGCTCCCGCACCATGGCCACGAAGCGCGGGTCGGTGCCCGGGGTGCCGGCCCGGACGAAGTCCAGGCCGAGCTGCTTGGCCGTCTCCAGCGCCTCGGTGTCCAGGTCCCACACCACCTCAAGGTGGTCCGAGACGAACCCGATCGGGCTGACCACCACGCCGGTGGTGCCGCCCTGCGCGAGGGTCGCCAGGTGGTCGTTGATGTCCGGCTCCAGCCACGGCACCTGCGGCGGCCCGGAGCGGCTCTGCCACACCAGGTCGTACGGCAGGTCGGGAGCGGCGGCCGCGGCCACCAGCCGTGCGGTCTCGTGCAGCTGCGCCTCGTACCGGCCGCCGTGCGGGCCGGCGTTGGCCGCCATCGAGGTGGGGACGGAGTGAGCGGTGAAGACCAGCCGGGTGCCGTCCCGCTTCGCCGGGTCGAGCTGCCCCAGGGCGGCACGGACCGCGTCGACGTGCGGCTCGACGAAGCCGGGATGGTCCCAGAACTGGCGCAGCTTCTCGATCACCGGGGCGTCCGGGCCGACCGCGGCCCGGGCGGCGGCGATGTCCTCCTGGTACTGCCGGCAGGACGAGTAGCCGCCGTACGCGCTGGTGACGAAGGCCAGCGCCCGGCTGACGCCGTCGTCGCGCATCTGGGTCACGGTGTCCGCGAGAAGCGGGTCCCAGTTGCGGTTGCCCCAGTAGACGGGCAGGTCGAGACCGTGTGCGGCGAAGTCGGCGCGGACGGCGGCCAGCAGGTCACGGCACTGCTGGTTGATCGGGGACACCCCGCCGAAATGCTGGTAGTGCTCGGCGACCTCGGCCAGCCGCTCGGGCGGCACGCCCCGGCCCCGGGTCACGTTCTGCAGGAACGGCATCACGTCCTCGGGCCGCTCCGGCCCACCGAAGGACACCAGCACCACCGCGTCGTACGCCATGGGTCCATTCTTGCCGGTCGGCCGGGACGACCCGGCGACGCCCCCTGCTCCGGAGTGGTCCACGGTGTTAAGAAGGGTCCCCTGCTCTACCGCAGGCGTTAACAGGGGACCCTTCCTTGCACCTCAGGCGCCGATGGCGTGGTAGCCGCCGTCGACGTGCACGATCTCGCCGGTGGTGGCCGGGAACCAGTCGGACAGCAGCGCCAGGCAGGCCCGGGCCGCGGGCTCCTGGTCGGTGAGGCTCCAGCCGAGCGGAGCCCGCTCGGTCCAGGCGTCCTCGAACTGGTCGAAGCCGGGGATCGACTTGGCGGCGATGGTGCGCAGCGGCCCGGCGGCGACCAGATTGCTGCGGATGCCCTGCTTACCCAGGTGCATCGCCAGGTAGCGGGACGCGGCCTCCAGGCCGGCCTTGGCCACGCCCATCCAGTCGTAGACCGGCCACGCCTTCGTCGCGTCGAAGGTCAGGCCGACCACCGCGCCGCCTGCGGACATCAGCGGCAGCGCCGCCATGGCGAGCGACTTGTACGAGTAGGTGGAGACGTGCAGCGCGGTCGCCACGTCCTCCCAGGGGGCGTCGAGGAAGCCGCCGCCCAGGCAGCTCTGCGGGGCGAAGCCGATGGAGTGCACGACGCCGTCGAGCCCGTCGACGTGCTCGCGGACGCGGTCGGCGAGGCTGGCCAGGTGCTCCGTGTTGGTCACGTCCACCTCGATCACCGGCGCCGGCTCGGGCAGTCGCTTGGCGATCCGCTCGACCAGGGAGAGCCGTCCGAAGCCGGTCAGCACGACCTGCGCGCCGTTCTCCTGGGCGAGCTTCGCCACCGAGAAGGCGATCGAGGCGTCGGTGATGACACCGGTGACCAGCAGCCGCTTACCGGCGAGCAGTCCGGACATGCAGGGTTCCTCCGTACGTAGTCAGAAAGCGCTGGTCAGTGGCCCATGCCGAGGCCACCGTCGACCGGGATCACGGCACCGGAGACGTACCCGGCGGGGTCGCCGGCCAGCCAGGTGACCACCGCGGCGACCTCGTCCGGGTGGGCCATCCGGCCAGCCGGGATGGACTTGCGGATCTCCGCCTTGCGGTCGTCGGACAGGCCGGCGGTCATGTCCGTGTCGATGAAGCCGGGCGCCACCACGTTCGCGGTGATGTTGCGGCTGCCCAGCTCCCGGGTGATCGAGCGGGCCACGCCGACCAGGCCGGCCTTGCTGGCGGCGTAGTTGACCTGACCTGCGCCGCCGGAGAGCGCGACCACCGACGAGACGAAGATCATGCGACCCCACCTGGCCCGGAGCATCTTCCCGGAGGCCCGCTTGGCGCACCGGAACGCGCCGGTGAGGTTGGTGTCCAGCACGCCGGTGAACTGCTCCTCGGACATCCGCAGCAGCAGCGTGTCGTCGGTGATACCGGCGTTGCAGACCAGCACCTCGACCGGCCCCAGCTCGGCCTCCACGGCGGTGAACGCCGCGTCGATCGAGTCGGCGTCGGTGACGTCGGCTCGCACCCCGAACAGCCCCTCGGGGGCGTCGCCGCTGCGGTGGGTCACCGCCACCCGGTCGCCCTGCTTGGCGAAGGCCTGCGCGATGGCCAGGCCGATTCCCCGGTTTCCCCCGGTCACCAGCACGGTACGGGCCACGATTCCCCCTTGCGAATGGTCAGCACGGACGCGTCGGAGCCTAGGCGTTACCGGTAGGTAAGCGCTAACGGGAGTCGCGTCACACTGGGGTACGACACCGGAGTCAACCCCTGGTGGCACGCCCCGCGAAGGGTCGGCCCCGTAGCCTCCCGGTGGTGAACCGGCAACCGATCGTCGGGGCCCTGCGCGCCCTGCGGCACACCCTGCTGGGCGCGGACGCCCCGCCCGGCCGGCCGCTGCTGGCCCGCTGGCCCGGGCTGGCCCGTTACGCCGCCCCGGTCGGGCTGCTCGCCGCGCTCGGCCTCTTCTGGATCACGCTGGCCCTGGAGAACGACTGGGGCCTGCCGGCGCCGATCGCGGTGCTGTTCGCGGCGATGACCGTGGCGCCGCTGCTGGCGCTGCCCCGGCGTCCGTTGCTGGCCTGGCGGCTGACCGTGCTGGCCCTGCTGGTGTGCACGTTCAACGCGCCGGCCGACGCGCCCGGCCCGTGGACCCCGCCGCTGGCGCTCGGGTCGATCGCGGTGGTCGCGGTGGTCGTCGCGCGGGTCGACCGGCCGGTGCTGGTCTGGGTGGTGGCGATCACCACGGTTCCGGTGTTCACCCTGGTCCGCGCCGAGAACCGGGCCGCCGTCCTGGCGCTGCTCGGCGCGCTGGCGATCGTCGGAGACCTGATCCGGCGCAACCGGATGTCCCGGCGCGCGCTGGCCGAGCAGACCGAGCTGAGCGAACGGGAGCAGGAGCGCCGCGCGGTGCTGGAGGAACGCACCCGCATCGCCCGGGAGCTGCACGACGTGGTGGCCCACCACATGTCGCTGATCGCGGTGCAGTCGGAGACCGCGCCGTACCGGCTGACCGACGTGCCGGCGCCGGTGGCCGCGGAGTTCGCCGCCATCGCCGGCTCGGCCCGTGACGCGCTGACCGACATGCGGCGGCTGCTGGGGGTGCTGCGCAGCGAGTCGAGCGACCCGCAGACCGCGCCGCAGCCCGACCTGGCCGACCTGGACGCGATGGTGGACGCGGCACGCCGGGCCGGGGTGCCGGTGACTTTGGACGCCGAGCCGGCGGACGACGGGCGGGTGCCCGCGCCGGTCGGGCTGGCCGCGTACCGCATCGTGCAGGAAGGCCTGGCCAACGCGGCCCGGCACGCGGCCGGCGCCGCGGTGCGGGTCACCGTCCGCGCCGGCCGGTCCACCCTGGCGGTACGCGTGCAGAACGCGCCGCCCGACGACGTGGACGTCCGGCCGACCGCCGAGGCCGGCGCCGGGCACGGGCTGACCGGCATGCGGGAGCGGGCCACCTCGCTGGGCGGTACGTTCACCGCCGGGCCGCTGCCCGGTGGGGGTTACGAGGTGGCGGTCGAGCTGCCGTACGACGCGGAGAGCGGGGACCGATGATCAAGGTGCTGATCGCGGACGACCAGGCGATGGTCCGGCAGGGCTTCGGCGCGCTCCTCGCCGCCCAGCCGGACCTGCTGGTGGTCGGTGACGCCGCCGACGGCGCGCAGGCCGTCGCCGCCGCCCGCCGGCTCGACCCGGACGTGGTGCTGATGGACGTGCGGATGCCCGTGCTGGACGGGCTGGCCGCCACCCGCAAGCTGCTCGGCGACCGGTCGGCGCATCGCCCCCGGGTGCTCATCCTCACCACCTTCGACCTGGACGACTACGTGTACGAGGCGCTGCGCGCCGGGGCCAGCGGCTTCCTGCTCAAGGACGCCCCGGCGGCCGACCTGGTGCACGCGGTGCGGGTGGTGGCGGCCGGGGACGCGCTGCTCGCCCCGGCGGTCACCCGCCGGCTGATCGCCGAGTTCGCGGCCCGCCCGGACCGCCACCGGCCGCGCCCCACCGACCTGGCCGGGCTCACTCCGCGGGAGACCGAGGTGCTGCGGTTGATCGCCCGGGGCCGCAACAACGCGGAGATCGCCGGCGACCTGGTGGTGGCCGAGCAGACGGTCAAGACGCACGTCGGGCGGATCCTGGCCAAGCTGGGGCTGCGCGACCGCGCCCAGGCCGTGGTGCTGGCGTACGAGACGGGTCTGGTCGCCGCCGGCGAGTAGCTCTGCGGAGCCAGCCCGGGAACGGCTCCCCGGGACGACGCGCGAGCGCTGCCCGCCCACGCACTCTCCCTCCGGATGACATTCCGGAGGGAGACCATGATGCGACCACGAGGTGCCGGCCGACTGGCGCTGGCCGCGCTGCTCGGCGTGAACCTGGTTCTGCCGACCCGACCCGAGCCCGTCGGGGCGGCCGGGTTCGTCGAGGCGTACCCGGTCACGGCGGCGGCGATGCGCGCGGCCGGCCCGCCGTACGCGGACTGGGCGGCCGGCGGGCGCCGGTTCCTGACGTTCGACCCGCGCGGCGACGGTCGTGCCGTCGAGGTGCTCGGCGACCTGGCCGACGCGGACCGGATCGCGGTGCTGGTGCCCGGTGTCGGCAGCACGCTGGCCGACTTCGACCGTGGACTGGGCGGGGTGGCGCGGCGGGCGCCGGCGGCGCAGGCCGGGCAGCTGTACCGGGAGCTGCGGGCGGCCGACCCGGCGGCGCGGGTCGCGGTGCTGGCCTGGCTCGGCTACGACCCACCCGACGGGGTGCTGGCCGCTGCCGCGGGCACGAGCGCCCGGCGGGGCGCGGTCGGCCTGGCCGCAATGCTGCGGGAGCTAGCTGGGCGCCGCCCCGCCGCGACCATCACCCTGGTCGGGCACAGCTACGGGGCGCTGGTGGTGTCGCTGGCCGCGGCGGACGCCCCGCCGCAGGTCGGTGACGTGGTCAGCCTCGGCGGGATCGGCGCCGGGGTGCAGCACGCCGACGAGCTGCGCGGCGGGCGGCGGTTCTGGGCCGCCGAGGCGCCCACCGACTGGATCCGGCGGGTGCCGTCGGTGCGGCTGCCCGGTCTCGGGTACGGCCGGCGACCCGGCGACCCGGCGTTCGGCGCCCGGCCGTTGCCGGTGGGTGGGGTCGCCGGGCACGACGGCTACCTGGTGCCGGGCAGCGCCACGCTGGTCGCGGTGGCGGCGGTCGTGCTGGGCGGCGCCGACGCCGACCGGGCCGGGAACGCCCGGTGAGCCGCGACCGCGCGGTAGACGCGCTGCGGGCGTACGCCATCGGCGGGGTGGTGCTCGGGCACTGGCTGGTCACCGGCCTGGTGCTGACCGCCGGCGGCGGGCTGCACCAGGCCAGCCCGCTGACCGCGCTGCCTGGCCTGGCCCCGGTGACGTGGGTGTTGCAGACCCTCGGGTTGTTCTTCTTCACCGCCGGGTTCGGCTCGGCCCGGTCGCTGGCACGCCACCGGGACGGGCCGGGCGGCTGGCTGGCGCGTCGGCTGCGCCGGCTGGCGCTGCCCGCGCTGGCGCTGCTGGGTGCGGGAGCCGCCGTGCTGCTCGCCGCCACCGTCGCCGGCATCCCGGACGACACGCTCGCCGTCGCGCTGCGGCTCGCCGTCAGTCCACTGTGGTTCCTGCTACCGCTGCTGCTCCTCGTCGCGTCGACCGGCCCGCTGCGTGCCGCCGTCGCGACGTGGGGGGTGATCCGCTGCGTCGCACCGGCGGTGGCCGTGGTGGCGGCGGCCGACCTGGCGGGCCGCCTGCTACCGGCCGGCACCGACCTGCCGCCGGTCACCGTGGTGGCGGCCTGGGCGGTGCCGTACCTGCTCGGCCTGGCGCACGCCGACGGTCGGCTGGCCGGTCGGCGGGTGGCGGGCGCGCTGGCCGGCGGCGGTGCCGCCGCGTTGGCCGCGCTGCTGGCGCTGGGCTATCCGGTCAGCGCGGTCGGGGTGCCCGGGGAGGGGGTGTCGAACCTGAACCCGCCGTCGCTGCTGGCGGTGGCGCTGGCGGTCACCCAGGTCGGGGTGGGGCTGCTCGCCCGGCCGGCGCTGGAACGGCTGCTGGCCCGCCCGCTGCCGGGCCGGGCGGTGACCGAGGTGAACCGGAACGCGGTGCGGATCTACCTGTGGCACCAGCCGGTGCTGGTCGCGGTGACCGCGCTCGTCGCCCGGGGTGGGGTGGCCCTGCCGGGGCTGCACACCGCGCCGGACGGCCCGGGCTGGGTGCTCGCCCGGTGCTGCTGGCTGCCGCTGTTCGCCGCGGTGCTGGTCACGCTGACACGGGCGGGCCGCCGTCCGGCCCGGCCGACGGGGTGGCGACGGCCGGGCGGTGGAGGGGCGGCCGGTCGGTCGGCCGAGTGCGTCCCGTCGGCAGCGCGGGTGTACGATGATCGACGTTCCGGCCCGCCCGACTTCAGGAGGTGATCGCTGTGCGAGATAGCGATCCTCCCAGTCGTGGCCGGGCCGATGGTCAGCCCCGCTGAGCCACGACTCAGTCTGGTGAGCTGACCCCGCTCCGCTCCCCCGCCACCCGGCCCACGCCGAGGTGCGCGTGCCGCGCCGTCCGAATCCGGACGGTCGCCGGGAGCCGCCCGGTCACGACTTCGTGTGCGCGTCCCCACCCCCTGCGGTCCGCCCCCGCACGCGGACCGTCCAGCCGCCACCCGGAGCCGTCCATGAGCCGCTACGTCGCCCCGCTGGGCTTCACCCTCGCCGCCGTCTGGGTGGCCATCGTCTTCGTGCTCGCCGGCGGCGGGCACTGACCCCACCGCTCGCGCCCGATCTCGTCACCCGGGCAGTGGTGGCGGCGCCCGGGACCAGCCCGGGCACCGCCGGCCTCACAGCATCCGGGACGACCAGAGCAGGCTGAGCGCACCCGCGCAGAGCGCCAGCAGCAACGCCACCCCGGCGTACCACTGGGTCACCTCGCGCGGCTCGGTGCGGAACCCGATCGAACTGCCCATGTCCTGGTAGACCTGCTTCAGCTCGCTCACCGAGGCCGCCTCGTAGAAGTAGCCCTCGGTGGTCTCGGCCAGCTCGGCCAGGGCCAGCCGGTCGACCGGCACCCGCTGGAGCTGGCCGCCGATGTCCACCTGGCCGGTGTCGGTGCCGAAGGCGATGGTGGAGACCGGCACGTTGGCCGCCTGCGCGGCCGCCGCCGCCTCCTCCACCGACCGGCCGGACGTGCGGAACCCGTCGGAGAGCAGCACGATCCGGGCCGGTGGAATACCCGCCGCCCCGTCGGCCGGCACCGAGCGGATCGCCTCCAGGCAGGTGAACACGGCCTCGCCGGTCGCGGTCGCCTCGGCCAGCACCAGCCCGTCGATCGCACTGGTCACCGCCGCCCGGTCCTTGCCCGGTGGCACCAGCACGTTGGCCGCCTTGGCGAACGACACCAGCCCCAGGTTGTAGCTCTTCGGCAACTCGCCGACGAACTGCTTCGCCGCCTCCTGGGCCGCCTCCAGGCGGTTCGGCGCCACGTCGTCGGCCTGCATGGACAGCGACACGTCGATGGCGAGCATCACGGTGGCCCGCTCCAGCGGCTCCTTGGTGTCCACCGCGGGACGGGCCAGCGCGGTGGCCAGCACCAGCAGACAGAGCAGGAACGCGGTCGCCGAAACGTGCCGGCGCCAGCCCAGCCCCTTCGGCGCCACGGTGCGCAGCAGATCCACGTTGGTGAAGCGCATCGCGTACGCCCGGCGGTGCAACTGCCGCCACAGGTAGAACGCGGCGAGGGCGAGCACCGGCAGCACGGCCAGCAGCCACCACGGTTGCATGAAACGGATCATCGTGTCGTCCCCCGGGTGCGGGCGTGCCGCTGCGCGGCCACGAAACGCACCATGTCCAGCAGCCAGTCTCGGTCGGTACGCAGTCGCAGGTGGGCCGCGCCGGCGCTACGCAGCGCGGCGGCGATCGTGGCCCGCTGGGCGGCGGCAGCCTCGGCGTAGCGCTGCCGAAGCCGCGGGTCGGCGGTCTGCACCTCGTGCAGCTCGCCGCTCTCGGGGTCGACCACCGGCAGCACACCCACGTCGGGCAGCTCCAGCTCCCGCGGGTCGACCACCTCGATCGCCAGCACGTCATGCCGGACCCGCAGCTTGCGCATCGGCCGGGTCCACTGCTCGGTTGGCGCGAGGAAGTCCGAGACCACCACCGCCACCCCTCGCCGTCGGGGCGGCCGGTTGAGCATCTCGATCAGCGCGCCCAGGTCACCCCGGCCGGGCTGGATCGCGGTGCTGGCGACGGCGCGCAGCAGGCCCTGCGCCTCCTTGCGACCGGAGCGGGCCGGCAGGCGGGTGAGCACCCCGGGCCCGGCCGGCGACGGCCGCCCCCGCCAGCGCCGGGCCGGGGCGGCCGCGCCGCCGCCGGTGCCGATCACCGCGCCGATCCGGTTACCGCCGCGCACGGTCAGGTGGGTGATCGCGGCGGCGGCGGCCACCACGACCTCCCGCTTGAGCCACTGCCCGGTGCCGAAGTCCAGGCTGGCCGAGAGGTCCAGCGCCAACCAGGTCTCCAGCTCCCGGTCCGCCACCGTACGCCGCACGTGCGGCGTCGTCGTCCGTGCCGTGACCGGCCAGTCCATCCGGCGTACGTCGTCGCCGGCCCGGTACTCCCGCGACTCGCCCGCCTCGCTGCCCGGCCCGGGCAGCAGGCCCGCGTAGTCGCCCTGGAGCAGACCGTCGAGCTTTCGGGTGACCAGCAACTGGAGCCGGGACAGCACGGCCTCGCTGCGGTCGGGGACGGGGGCGGGTCGAGGGGTGGGTGAGGTCACGGCCGCTGCCCGGGCCAGCCGGCGCCCGGCGGCGGGGTGGTCGACGACGGGCTGGCCTGCTGCCGAGGTGCGACCGCCGGGAGCGGAATGGTGGACATCACCCGGTGCACGATGTGGTCGGCCGGCACGTCGTCGGCGAGCGCGTCATAGCTGAGCACCAGCCGGTGTCGCAGGATGTCCGGGGCGATGTCCTGCACGTCCTGCGGCAGCGCGTAGTCCCGCCCGCGCAGCAGCGCCAGCGCGCGGGTCGCCCGGACCAGGCCGAGCGAGGCGCGCGGGCTGGCCCCGTACTGGATCAGCTGGGCGACGTCGGGCATGCCGTGCTCGGCCGGCGCGCGGGTGGCCAGCACCAGCCGGACCGCGTAGTCGACCAGGGCGTTGTGCACGAAGACCTGGTCCGCCTTGCGTTGCAGGGCGATCAGGTCGGGCGTGTCGAAGACCGCGCTCGGCTCCGGCGCGGCGACGCCCATCCGGTAGACGATCTCCCGCTCCTCGGCGTCGGTCGGGTAACCCACCACGATCTTCATGAGGAACCGGTCCCGCTGCGCCTCCGGCAGCGGGTAGACGCCCTCCTGCTCGATCGGGTTCTGGGTGGCCATCACCAGGAACGGGTCGGGCACCCGGTAGCTCTCCCCGCCGATGGACACCTGCCGCTCGCTCATCACCTCCAGCAGCGCCGACTGCACCTTGGCCGGAGCCCGGTTGATCTCGTCGGCGAGCAGGAAGTTGACGAAGACCGGCCCCAGCTCGACGTCGAACTTCTCGCTCGACTGCCGGTAGATCCGGGTGCCCATGATGTCGGCCGGCACCAGGTCCGGGGTGAACTGCACCCGGGCGAAGGACCCGCCGACAACCTTGGCGAGGGTCTCCACGGCCAGGGTCTTGGCTACCCCGGGCACCCCTTCGAGCAGGCAGTGACCGCGGGCGAGCAGCGCGACGAACATCCGCTCCACCATCCGGTCCTGCCCGACGATGACCCGTTTGATCTCAAACAGCGCCCGTTCCAGCAGGGTCGCGTCCTGCGCGGGTGTGGTCACCGGCGCGGGGTCCGCCGGGGCCGCCCCGTTCGGCGTCGGGGCGTCGGGCATGGTCGGCTGGGCCACCGGTCCTCCACAGCGTTGGTCGGTCGTCGCGGCTGATGCGGTATCAAGACTCGCACGCCTTGCTGAGTGTCGAGGTGGGGAGAAGCCGATTTTCGCCGCGCCGTCCCCGGCAGCCGAATCGCCCGTCACGGGGTGGACACGGACCGGCCCGCCGCGTGTACCATTCACCCCGTCGCCGGGCGGCTCCCCCCGTGGCCGCCCGGCGCTCAAGCCCTCCGCCCGCCGCCCTAGACTGGCCGGGATGAGCAACCCCTCCCCCGCCGGCGAGGCCCTGATCTGCTCGGCCCGCGGCTGCCGCGCCCCCGCTGTCTGGGCGCTGGAGTGGAACAATCCCCGTCTGCACACCCCCGAACGGCGCAAGACCTGGCTGGCCTGCGACGAGCACCGGGGCAGCCTCGGCGATTTCCTGGACGCACGCGGCTTCCTGCGTGCCGTCAATCCGGTGCCCGGATCGCCTACCCTCGACATGTGAGCGAGCGCAGCGGGCGAACAACTGGGCACAGCGGTGGGACGCCTCGCGCCGCTGCCGCGCGGAACGGATCCCATCGGTGAGCGCGGAGGACCGCGTCGACCCACCGGCCTCCCCCGGCCCCGCCTCCCCGTCCTGGCCGCGCACCGCACCACCACCGCCACCGCCCGGGGCGTTCCCGGCGCCCGGCACGCTCGGCCCGGATCCCGCCCCGCCCGACGCGTCATCGCCCGCCCCGCTGCCGCCGGCAGCCCTACCGACAGCCGGCGGGTACGACGCCAACCCCCGCCCACCCGACCTGCCGGCGCCCGGCCTGCTGCCCGCCGGCCCGTCGCCCGCCGCCGGCGCAGCGGGTCCGGCCTCCGGCGCACCCGGCCCGCTGTTGACGGACGGGTCCACAGGGCGGGGGCCACTGGAGCCCTGGCCGGACACGGTCCACTGGCAGCCGATCTCCACCGACCTGATCTGGGTGGAGCTGATCCGGCTGGCCGTGGTGCTCGCGATCGGGCTGGCGGTGACGGCGGTCGGCTGGGCACTGAGCGGTCAGGGCCTGTTCGGGCTCGCCCTCACCGCCGTGCTGGTGTTCGGCGCGTGGCGGGCCGTGGCGATCGTCCGCGCGGTCCGGGCCTGGGGTTACGCCGAGCGGGAGGACGACCTGCTGGTCCGGCACGGGCTGCTGGTCCGGCGGCTCTCCATCGTGCCGTATTCCAGGATGCAGTTCGTCGACGTCAGCGCCGGGCCGCTGGAGCGCGCCTTCGACCTGGCCACCGTGCAGTTGCACACGGCGGCGGCGGCGAGCGACGCCCGGGTGCCGGGGCTGCGCCCGGCGGAGGCGTCCCGGCTGCGTGACCGACTCACCGCGCTCGGCGAGGACCGGGCGGAGGGGCTGTGAGCACGCGACCGGTCGACCGCCGGCCGCGCCGGAGGCCGACCCGATGAGCGACCGTCCCGCCGAGCCGGGCACCGGCCCGCCCCGGCCACCCGGCGGCGCGCCCCCCACCGGCCCGCCCCCCGGCGGCGCGGTACCGCCCTACGCGCCCGGCGGCGCGGTGCCCTATGCGGCGGTGCCGCCCGGGGTGCCCTATCCCTGGCCGCTGCCGACGGCGGGTGGCGACGGCGAGCCGCGTCAGCGACTACACCCGCTCAGCCCGCTGTTGCACGGGGCCAAGTCGCTGGTCGTGGTGATCGCCGGGCTGTCCTGGTCGACGCTGTCCCGGGTCGGCTTCGGCTGGTTCGCGGCCATGGTGGTGATACTGGCGCTCGGCGCGACCGTGCTGTCGGTGATCAGCTGGTACAACACCGGCTACCACGTGGTGGGCCGCGAGCTGCGGGTGTACGAGGGGCTGCTCTGGCGGCGTACCCGGGCGATCCCCCTGGAGCGGTTGCAGGCCGTGGAGGTGGTCCGGCCGCTGCTCGCCCAGTTCACCGGCCTGGCCGAGCTGCGGCTCGAGGTGGTCGGCGGGGGCAAGACCGAGGCGCCGCTGGCGTACCTGACGGTGGCCGACGCGGCCCGGCTGCGCGAGCGGCTGCTGGCGCTCGCCGGCCGCGCGTCGCAGCCGCCCGCGCCGGGTCTCACGGCGCCCGGGACAGCGCCGCAGGCCGCGCCGGGCCGCCCGCTGCACGCGGTACGCAACCAGAACCTGCTGGTCAGCCAACTGCTCACCCCGCAGGCGTTCCTGCTCCCGTTCGGCCTGGCGTTCGTCGTGGTGCAGTTCCTCACCGCGGGGTCCTGGTCGTTCGTCGCCGTGGCGAGCACGCTGACCGCGATGGCCGGTGTGCTGCTGCAACCGATCCGCCGGGTCCTCGACGACTGGAACTTCCGGCTGGCCCGCGACGACGGCACGCTGCGGGTGCACAACGGCCTGCTGGAAACCCGGGCGCAGACCGTGCCGCTGGACCGGGTGCAGACCGTACGGGCCACCTGGCCGCTGCTCTGGCGGGTGAAGGGCTGGCTGCGGCTGCGGCTGGAGGTTGCCGGGTACTCCGCCGCGGAGGCCGACGACCGCAACCGGCCGGACCGCCTGCTGCCGGTCGGTGACCTGCCGACCGCGACGATGATCGTCACCGAGGTGCTGCCGGGCGTACGCCTCGACGCGCTGACGCTGAACCCACCGCCGCCCCGGGCCCGCTGGCTGCACCCGCTGGGCCGGGGCGCGCTCGGCGCCGGCCTGTTCGAGCGGGTCTTCGCCACCCGGTCCGGGCTGCTCACCCGGCAGGTGGCGATCGTGCCGTACGCCCGGATCCAGAGCGTGCGGGTGGTGCAGGGGCCGGCGCAGCGCCGGCTCGGGCTGGCCACCGTCCACGCGGACACCGCGGGCGGGTCGGGCGCGGCGGCACAGGACCGGGATCTGGCGGAGGCGTGGGGCCTGGCGGCCGAGCTGACCGCCCGCGCCCACGCCGCCCGCCGCTCCGGCTGACCCGTCCCACCCCGGCCGGGGCCGGACCTGGCGGCGTCAGCGGTCGGCGGGTACCGGCGGCTCGTCGGCGTTGCTCGGCCCGACCGGTGCCGCCTGCCCGCTGGCTGGCCGGCCCGGTGGGTCGGTGGCGCCGTCGGGGCCGGTGACCTGCCCCGGTGGCGGTTGCTCGGCGGCCGGCCCGGGACGACGGGCTCGCAGCGCCGCCCACCCGCGCTCGGCCAGGCCGACCACCAGGAAGGTCAGCCCGACGTACGTCCAGCCGACCAGCACGTCGATCACGTAGTGCTCACCCGAGTAGACCAGGGTGAAGGTCATCGCCAGCGGGTACGCGAGCAGCAGCGGCCACCAGCGGCGGCGGGTGGTATGCAGGAAGAAGAGCACCACGAACAGAGCCCACGCGGTGTGCAGCGACGGCATCGCGGCGACCGGGTTCGAGGCGATCTGGCCGGCGTTGAGCACGTTGCCGGCGCCGTGCATGCCGAACGCCTTCCACCCGCGGGTGGAGATCCGGGCGACCTCGGTGAGCAGCCCGTTCTGCGCGGCCCACCACGGCGGCGCGGCCGGGTAGATGAAGTAGGTGGCCAGGCCGGCGGCGCAGAGGAAACCCCAGCGCCGCATGTACGCCGCCCAGCGTTGCCGGTCCCGCAGCCAGAGCACCGCGGCGGCGGCCAGCGCCACCACGAAGTGGGAGAAGTACACCCAGCTCGCCGCGACGTCGTACCAGTGCAGCTGCGGGTGGTAGAGGTGCTGCTGCAACCAGATGGTGGGCACCTCACCGCCGGTGGCCCAGCCGAACATGAACCGGTCGGCGACGATCAGCTCCATCGCGTGCGGGGTGGCCCCGTTGTCGGCGAACCCCCGGGAGAGGTTGTACGCGGCGAGCAGGAGGACCACCGGCACCCAGTCCCGGGCGAAGCGCAGGTGACTACGCCACGGCCGGTCGCTGTTCCAGGCGATGGTCCCGGCCCAGATCCAGACGAAGGCGTACGCGGGGTCGGTGGGCAGCCCGATGCCCAGCCAGGCGGCCACGAAGGCGACCGCCCAGACTGTCATGGCGACGATGCGCCGACGGCCCCCGTCCGGGGACGCGGGCGGGTCGGTCCGGGCGGGGGGTTGGGGGTCAGTCACGACGGCCATCGCGGTCAAGGTTAACGACGGGTGCGGCATCGACCGACGGCGACCACCCGCCGGGCCGGTCCAGCGGTGGCGCGGCGGGTACGGCCGGATCGCCGGGCGAGTGCTCGGCGGGCTCGGCGAGCACCTAGGCTGGCGACCATGCAGGAGCAGCCCGAGCCGGCCTTCGCGCCGGGTCTGACCGCCCAGGTCGAGTTGACCGTCACCGACGCGGACACCGCCCAGGCGGTCGGTTCCGGGGACGTACCGGTGCTCGGCACCCCCCGGGTGCTCGCGCTGGCCGAGGCGGCCACCGTCGCCGCGACCGCGACGGCGATGCCGTCCGGGTCGACCACCGTGGGGACCCGGGTCGAGCTGGAGCACCTGGCGCCGACCGTGGTCGGCCGGACGGTCCGGGCGCAGGCCCTGCTGGCGGCCGTCGACGGTCGCCGGCTGTCGTTCGAGGTCACCGTCACCGATGGCGGCGAGACGGTGGCCCGGGGTCGGGTGGACCGCATCCTGGTGGACCGGCAACGCTTCGTCGACCGTGCCGGGCGGGCGTCATGACCGGCGGGTTCGTCGAGGTCGCCGACCGGGTGCACCTGCTGCGCGAGCCGCTGCTGCGGGTCAACGTCACCCTGGTCGTCGGCGACGACGAGGCGCTGCTGGTGGACACCCTCTCCTCGGCGGCCCAGGCCACCGAGCTGGCCGCCGCCGTCCGGGCGGTCACCGACCGTCCGCTGACGCTGGTCAACACCCACCACCACTACGACCACTGCTTCGGCAACGCCGTCCTCGCCGGCGACCCGCCCCGCCCGGTGTACGCGCACGCGCTGGCCGCCGCGGCCCTGCGCGAGCAGCCGGAGCGGCTGCGCCGGGAGGCGTACGACGAGGTGCGCGAGGAACATCCGGCGCTGGCCGCCGAGCTGGCCGACACACCGCTGCTCGCCCCGACGCACACCGTGCACACCGAGACGGCACTCGACCTGGGCGGCCGGCGGGTGCTGCTGCGTCACCCCGGGCGGGGGCACACCGACGCCGACCTGGTGGTGCACGTACCCGACGCGGACGTGCTGGTCGCCGGGGACCTGGTGGAGCAGAGCGGCCCGCCCGCCTTCGAGGACTCGTACCCCCTGCGGTGGCCGGACGCGGTCGCCGACCTGCTCCGGCTGACCGGCGTGGGCACGGTGGTGGTGCCGGGCCACGGCGACCCGGTGGACGTGGAGTTCGTCCGCGCCCAGCACGCCGAGCTGGCGAAGCTGGCGTGGCTGATCCGGGCCGGGCACACCGGCGGCGCGCCGCCGGAACGGGTCGCCGCCGAGGCGCCCTTCGGCGCCCGCGCCGCCCTCACCGCCGCCCGCCGCGGCTACATCGAACTCGACGGGAACGCTTAGATCCCGAAGCGGCGTTGGACGTCGGCACGGGTGGGCATGGCGGTGGCGCCGCCGGGTGACTCGCAGACCAGGCCGGCCACCCGCAGGGCGAACCCCACCCGCTCGACCCAGCCCGCCGGGTCGGCCGGCTCGCCGTCGAGGAGCAGATCGGCGATCAACGCGGCCATCACCGAGTCGCCGGCGCCGGTGGCGTCGACCGCGTCGACCCGGGGGGCCGGCACCCGGACCGGGTCGGCGTCGGCGGCGGCCAGCACCGCGCCGGCCGCGCCGAGCGTCACCACGACCGTCGCGGCGCCCAGCTCGCGCAGGTATGCGGCCACCCCCTCGACCGGCTCGCCCGGGTAGAGCAGCTCGGCGTCGGCGGTGCTCAGCTTGACCAGGTGTGCGCCGGCGGCGAACTCGGCCACCACCTCCCGCAGCCCGGCCAGCGCGCCCGGCCCGGGAAGGAGCCGGGGGCGCACGTTCGGGTCGAAGACCCGTAGGCCGGTGGCGAGCCCCCAGGCACGCCGGGCGGCCGCCAGCGTGCTGGGTTGGAGCAGGACGACGGAGCCGCAGTAGAGCACGTCGGCCCCCTCCAGCAGCGCCCGGTCGAGATCCTCGGGGGCGAGCAGGCTGTAGGAGGGCGGCTCCCCGTAGAAGCGGAAGTCGGGTTCCGGGCCGGCGAAGGTCACCACCGCGAGGGTGGTCGGCGCCGGCACGGTGACCGCGCCGGCCAGCCCGACATCGGCCGCGGTCAGGAAGGCGCGAATCCGGCCGGCCAGCACGTCGTCGCCGAGTGAGCCGACGAACTGCGCCGCGCCGCCGAGCCGGGCCACCCCGACGGCGACGTTGAGCGGCGCGCCGCCGATCGCCTGCCGGTAGACCCGCTCGCCGTCCCGCTCGGTGTCGAGCAGATCGACGAGCGCCTCGCCGAGCACCACCGCGTATCCCATGCCGGTCCCTTCGTCCTCGCCAGCCACCGACCGCCCGCCTCGGCGGTCCGCGTGGCACCAGGCTGGCACAGCGCACGACCCGGTGGGCGCCGAAGGCGCAGGTCCGATCGGGCCACTGACGAGGCGTCCGGGGTGCTATCCCGCCTGGTGGATCGGCCCGGCGAGTGCCGTCAGCGGGCGGCCGGTCCCGCCCCAGCGGGCCGCGACGATCTGCGCGGCCACGCTCACCGCGGTCTCCTCCGGGGTACGCCCACCGAGGTCCAGCCCGATCGGCGAGGCCAGGCGAGCGAGCTGCTCCGCGCTGAGCCCTGCCTCGCGCAGCAGCTTGTGCCGCTCGTCGTGGGTGCGCCGCGACCCCATCGCGCCGACGTACGCCAGCGGGTGGCGCAGCGCCAGCGCCAGCAGCGGCACGTCGAACTTCGGGTCGTGGGTCAGCACGCAGACCACCGTCCGCCCGTCGACCCGGCCGGCGTCCAGCTCCGCCCCCAGGTAGCGGTGCGGCCACTGCACCACCACCTCGTCCGCCTCGGGGAAGCGCCGAGCGGTGGCGAAGACCGGACGGGCGTCGCAGACGGTCACCCGGTAGCCGAGGAACGCGCCGATCCTGGCCACCGCGCCGGCGAAGTCGATGGCCCCGAAGACGATCATCCGGGGCGCGGTGGCGTACGCGGTCACGAAGAGGCTCAGGCCGTCGCCTCGGCGCTGCCCGTGGTAGCCGTACCGGAGCATCCCGCTGTGCCCGGCGGCGAGCAGCCCGAGGGCGTCGGCGGTGGCGGCGGCGTCCAGCCGGTCGTCGCCGAGCGAGCCGGTCACCCGCTGCCCGGTCAGCACCAGCCGGCGGCCCAGTCGCCCCGCCGGGTCGGCCGGCACCGCTCCCGGCGGATCGCCGGCGTCGGCCGCCACGCAGGTGACCACCGCCACCGGTTGGCCGGCCCGGCGTGCCGCGTCGACCGCGTCCAGCTCCACGAGGCCGCCGCCGTCGATCCGCTCCACGAACACGTCGAGCTCCCCGCCGCAGGTCAGGCCCGCGGCGTACGCGGCGTCGTCGCTGACTCCGTAGCGGGTCAGCTCGGGGGCGCCGGTGTCGAGCACGTGGCGGGCCCGTTCGTAGAGGTCGGCCTCGACGCAGCCGCCGGAGACGCTGCCGGTGACCGTGCCGTCGGCCGCGACCAGCATGCTGGCGCCGGGCGGCTGCGGCGCGGACCGCCAGGTGGCCACGACGGTGGCCAGGGCGACCGCCTCGCCGGCGCGGCAGCGGCGGTGCAGCTCCTCGAACACGTCGGGCACGTTCCGCCGCCTCTCCGTCTCGCCGCCGCGTCAGCCGGCCGTGCCGGCCAAGCCCGTCGACCTGGTGGCATCGCCAGGAAAGCGGCGAATCAGTCTCATGAGCAGGATATGGTCGATTTCAATTGGAGGGGGTGCGAGTTGGTGAAGTCCTACCAGGCGCTGCGTACCGCGCCGAGCCCCGACCACGCCGTGGTCCGCGGTCCCGGCGCCGTCGAGGTCCACCTCACGGTGAACGGGGAATCCCGGACGACGACCGTCGAGCCACGGGTCAGCCTGCTCGACGCCCTGCGCGACCGGCTCGAACTGACGGGGACCAAGAAGGGCTGCAACCAGGGGGCCTGCGGCGCCTGCACGGTGTGGGTGGACGGACGCCGCGTGCTGTCCTGCCTCACCCTGGCGATCACCTGCGAGAACCGCGAGGTGACCACGATCGAGGGACTGTCCGACGGGGACACCCTGCACCCGGTGCAGCAGGCGTTCCTGGACTGCGACGCCTTCCAGTGCGGCTACTGCACATCCGGGCAGATCATGTCCGCGGTGGCGCTGCTGGCCGAGGGGCACGCCGGCGACGACATGGAGATCCGGGAGTGGATGAGCGGCAACATCTGCCGCTGTGCCGCGTACCCGCACATCCGGGCGGCCGTCCGCCGGGTCCGCGACCAGGGAGGCACCGCCGATGCGGCCCGTTAGCTACTCGCGCGCCACCGACGTCGGCAGCGCGATCGGCGCGGTGAGCGCCGACCCGGAGAGCACCTTCCTGGCCGGTGGCACCACCCAGATCGACCTGCTGCGCATCTACGTCGAGCAGCCGCGCCGCCTCGTCGACATCAACGACCTGCCGCTGAACCGCGTCGAGGAGCTGCCCGGCGGCGGGCTTCGGCTCGGCGGACTGGCCCGGATGAGCGACGTGGCCGAGGAACCGGAGCTGGTGCGCCGTTACCCGATGGTCGCCGAGGCGCTGCTGCTCGGCGCCTCCCCGCAGCTGCGTAACATGGCCACCCTCGGCGGCAACCTGTTGCAGCGGGTGCGGTGCGGCTACTTCCGCGACACCGCGGCGGCCTGCAACAAGCGCGTCCCCGGCAGCGGGTGCAGCGCGATCGAGGGGATCAACCGGGGGCACGCCGTGCTCGGCACCAGCGAGCGCTGCATCGCCACCCATCCGTCCGACCTGGCCGTCGCGCTGGTCGCGCTCGACGCCGTGGTGCAGACCGAGGGACCGGGCGGCCCGCGGAGCATCCCGATCGACGACTTCTTCCTGCTTCCCGGCGAGACCCCGGAGCGGGAACACCCGCTGGCCCACGGCGAGCTGGTGACCGGGATCGACCTGCCGCCGGCACCGGTCGCGGCCACGTCCCGGTACATCAAGATCCGTGATCGCGAGTCGTACGAGTTCGCGCTCGCCTCGGTCGCGGCGGCCATCTCGGTGGGCGGCGGCCAGATCACGGAGGTACGGCTGGCCCTGGGCGGGGTGGCCACCAAACCGTGGCGGGCCCGGGCGGCCGAGCAGGTGCTCGTCGGCGCTCCGGCGACCACCGAGTCGTTCCGCCGGGCGGCGGCGGCCGAGCTGGCGCCGGCGGTGTCGCACGGGATGAACGCCTTCAAGATCGAGCTGACCCGGCGGACGATCGTCCGGGCCCTGGAGCAGCTGACGCAGCGGGAGGTAACGGCATGAGCCCGGCGATCGGCGCGACGCTCAACCGGGTGGACGGGCGCGCCAAGGTACGCGGCGAGGCGCGCTACTCCGCAGAGGTCCCGGTGACCGGCCTGGTCCACGGCGTGCTGGTCGGCGCCACGGTGGCCAGCGGCCGGATCACCGCGATCGACACCGTCGAGGCCGAGCGGGCCGACGGGGTGCTGGCCGTGTTCACCCATCGCAATCTGGACCGGGTCGCCACCGTGCCGAAGCTGCTCCCGTCGCTGGCCGGGCTGGCCGCACCGGGCCAGACCTTCTTCCCGATGCAGGACGAGACGATCCACTACGCCGGTCAGCCCATCGCCCTCGTGGTCGCCGACACCATCGAACGCGCCGAGCACGCGGGCACCCTGATCCGCGTCGAGTACGCCTCCACGCCCGCCATCACCCTGATCGACCAGGCCCGGGACCAGGCGTACGTGCCCGAGCGGATCTTCGGCGGGCTGCTGCCCGGGCACGGGTCCCGTGGTGACGTGGCGAAGGCGCTGGCCGAGGCGGAGGTGTGCGTGGACGCGACGTACCGGTTCGCGCCCAACCACCACAACCCGATCGAGGCGTCCGCCAGCACCGCGGTGTGGGAGGACATCGACCGGTTGACCGTCTACGACTCGACCCAGGGGCCGAACGCCACCCAGTTCACCGTCGCGGCGCTGCTCGGCCTGCCGCCGATCTCGATCCGGGTGGTGAGCCACGCCGTCGGCGGCAGCTTCGGCTCCAAGGCGATGATCTGGCACCACCCGGCGCTGGCCGCGCTCGCCGCCCGGCAGGTTGGCCGGCCGGTGCGGCTGGCGCTGACCCGGGAGCAGATGTTCACCTCCTGCGGGCACCGCGAGGAGCAGGAACAGCGGATCACCCTCGGCGCCCACGCGGACGGTCGGATCACCGCGCTGCGCCACCACAAACTCTCCCTCACCTCCCAGTTCGACGACTGGGCCGAGCCGTCGTTGCAGAGCCCGGCCGTGGCGTACACGAGCCCCCACTACGAGGGGGTCTACCACCTGATCCGGGGCAACACGATCACCCCGACCTTCATGCGCGCCCCCGGTGAGGCGACCGGCATGTTCGCCCTCGAATGCGCGATGGACGAGCTGGCCGAGCGGGTCGGGATCGACCCGCTGGAGCTGCGGCTGCGCAACTGCTCCGACACCGATCCGGAGAGCGGGCACCCCTGGTCCAGCAGCGGGCTGAAGGAGTGCTACCAGCGGGCGTCCGAGCTGTTCGGCTGGTCCGACCGCGACTCCCGGCCCCGGCGCGAGGGCCAGTGGCTGATCGGCAGTGGCATGGCTAGCGCGCTCTACCCGGTGACCCAACCGGTGAACCCGCAGCGAGCCCAGGCCCGGCTCTACAACGACGGCACCGCGGTCGTCGAGGCCGGCGTGTCGGAGTTCGGCACCGGCGTCTACACCGCGATGACCCAGGTCGCGGCGGACGCGCTCGGCCTGCCGGTGGAGCGGGTGCGGTTCGTCGGCGGCAGCAGTGACCTGCCGAACGTCACCGCCGCCGTGGGCTCCACGGGCACCAGCGCGGTCGGTTCCGCCGTACACCTGGCGGTGACCCAGCTTCGCGACGAGCTGATCGGGCGCGCGGTCGCCGACGACCACTCGCCCCTGCACGGCGCGGACCCCGCCGGGGTGGTCGTGCGGGACGGCCGGATGGCGCGGCGCGACCGGCCCGACGTCGGCGAGACGTACGCCGATCTGATGCAGCGCACCCTGACTCCGGACGTGGAGGTGCTCGGCACCTGGACGCCGCCACCGCAGGACGCCGGGTACGGGGTGCACACCTTCGGCGCGCAGATGGCCGAGGTGGCGGTCGACGCCGACCTCGGCGTGGTCCGGGTACGTCGGATGGTCGGGGTGTTCGCGCCGGGCCGGGTGCTCAACCGCAAGACCGCGCACAGCCAGTTGATGGGCGGCATGCTGTGGGGGCTCGGCCAGGCGCTGCTGGAGGCCACCCGGATGGATCCCCGGTCGGGTCGTTGGGCCAACGCCAGCCTCGGCGACTACCTGGTGGCGGTCAACGCGGACGCGCCGGACGTAATGGTGGACACCATCGAGGTGCACGACGAGGTCGTGAACCCGCTCGGGATGAAGGGCGTCGGGGAGATCGGCGTGGTGGGTGCGGCCGCCGCGATCGCCAACGCCGTGCACCACGCAACCGGCCGTCGGCAGTACGAGCTGCCGATCACCCTGGAGAAGCTGCTCTGAAGACGGCCTGACACATCGAGAACTGACTATTGCGTCGCGGCCGGGCGGCATGGTGGGATGACGCGTACCGGGCGGTGCGAGGGCTGCCGCGCCGCCGGTTGCCGGGTTCGTTCGACGCGAGGGCGCCGGTCCACGACAGGGACCGTTGACGGCGCGTGTCCACCGGCCGATCCCCTGCCGGGGCACGCACCGTGATCGTCGCTTCCGCTCCTTGCAGCGGGGCGATCAGGCCACATCCCCACCCGATTGCGGCGGGGCGGCTCGGGCGGCGCGCCTCGCGAGTCAGGAGAACCCGTGAACCGTTCCCGTACGGCCGCGTTGCTCACCGCGGCCGTGACCCTCACCCTCGGCGCCCTCGCCCTGGCGTCCAGTCCGGAGCCGGCCGCCGCGCACGGCGCGGCGATGACCCCCGGCAGCCGCACCTTCCTGTGCTGGCAGGACGGCCTGAGCCAGACCGGCGAGATTAGGCCGAACAACCCGGCGTGCTCCGCGGCCGTGGCGCAGAGCGGCGCGAACTCGCTCTACAACTGGTTCAGCGTGCTGCGCTCCGACGCCGGCGGCCGGACGGTCGGCTTCATCCCGGACGGGCAGCTGTGCAGCGGCGGCAACCCCGGCTACCGGGGCTACGACCTGCCCCGTACCGACTGGCCGTTGACCCACCTGACCGCCGGTGCGCGGTTGGATTTCCGGTACAGCAACTGGGCGCACCACCCGGGCACGTTCTACTTCTACGTGACCAAGAACAGCTGGAGCCCGACGCGGGCGCTGGCGTGGAGTGACCTTGAGGAGCAGCCGTTCCTGACGGTGACCAACCCGCCGCAGCGCGGCGGGGTCGGCACCAACGAGGGGCACTACTACTTCAGCGGCAACCTGCCGTCGGGCAAGAGCGGCAGGCACATCGTCTACTCCCGCTGGGTGCGCTCGGACTCGCAGGAGAACTTCTTCGGCTGCTCCGACGTGACCTTCGACGGCGGCAACGGCCAGGTGACCGGGGTGGGTCCGGGCGGCACCCCGCCGCCGAACCCGACCACTCCCCCGCCGAACCCGACCACCCCGCCGCCGAACCCGACGACTCCCCCACCGAACCCGACCACCCCGCCGCCGCACGGCGGTGACTGCATGGCGGTCTACAAGGTCGTCAGCGCGTGGCCGGGCGGCTTCCAGGGCGAAGTCATGATCATGAATCACGGCAGTACGCCGTTCAACGGCTGGACCGCCAGCTGGACCTGGCCCAGCGGGCAGTCGATCAGTCAGATCTGGAACGCCACCCAGACCTCGTCCGGTTCCTCGGTGACAGCCACCAACGTCGCACACGACGGCACGGTCGCACCGGAGGGCACCACGACCTTCGGCTTCCTGGGCAGCACCACAGGCACCAACACCCTGCCCACGGTCAGCTGCGCCCGCCGCTGACCCCGCGGACCGGGCGGGCCGCTGGCGCGGACCGAAGAACCGGGGTGTTAAGAAGGGCCCCCTGCTATGCAGAATGCGATAACAGGGGGCCCAACCTTACCGGTCAGCGGACCATGGAGCCCACGACCGGCTTCGTCAGCAGGGCGGACTGGTTGCGCTGAATGCCCGGGTCGAGGGTCTTGGCCACGAAGATGGCGTGCCAGATGCAGAAGATCAACACCGTCCACACCTTGCGGGAGTGGTCGGCCTCCTCCCGCTTGTGCTCGTCGAGCAGCCGCAGCGCGTACGACAGGTCGAGCAGGTCGCCGGCACCCGAGGTGCTCAGCACGTGCCGGGCCCACTCGTACATCTCGCCGCGCAGCCAGACCCGGGTGGGGGTCGGGAAGCCCAGCTTCTTGCGGTTGACGATGGCCGGCGGGACGACGCCCTGCAACGCCTGGCGCATCGCGTACTTCGTGGCGTCGGAGCGCGGCGGCAGCTTGAGGTCCACCGGGATCTTCGCCGCGACGTCGAACACCGGGCGGTCGAGGAACGGCACCCGCACCTCCAGCGAGTGGGCCATCGAGATCCGGTCGGCCTTGACCAGGATGTCCCCGCGCAGCCAGGTGTAGAGGTCGACGTACTGCATCTTGGTGACGTCGTCCAGCTCCGTGCACTCCGCGTAGATCGGGGCGGTCACGTCGGTGTAGCGCACCGAGGGGTCGTAGCGGCGCATGAGCTGCTGCTTCTCCTCCTCGGTGAACATCCGGGCGTTGCCGTAGTAGCGCTCCTCGATCGGGGTGGTGCCGCGCTCCAGGAAGCTCTTGCCCTTGACCCCCTGCGGGATCGCCTTGGAGACCGCGCGCAGGCCCTTCTGCACCCCGCCGGGCAGGCCGTTGACCGTGCCCAGCGACAGTGGCTCCCGGTAGATCGTGTAGCCACCGAAGAACTCGTCGGCCCCCTCACCGGACAGCACCACGGTGACGTGCTCGGCGGCCTTCTTCGCCACGAAGTAGAGCGGCACCAGCGCCGGGTCGGCCACCGGGTCGTCCAGGTGCCAGACGATCTTCGGCAGCGCGTCGATCATGTCCTGCGGACCGATCTTGGTGGGGATCGTGGTGACGTCCAGGTGCCGGGCCGAATCCTGGGCGACGTCGATCTCCGAATAGCCCGGCACGTCGTAGCCGACGGTGAAGGTGAGGATGTTCGGGTTGAACTCCCGCGCCAGCGCGACCACCGCGGTGGAGTCGATGCCGCTGGACAGGAACGAGCCGACCGGCACGTCGGAGCGCATGTGCATGCGCACGCTCTCCCGCAACGTCTCCCGGATCTCGTGGTACAGCTTCTGCTCGTCGTCGACCGCCGCCGGCCGGAACACCGGCCGGTACCACCGACGTACGTCGATCCGCCCGCCCGGGGTCCAGGTCAGGTACTCCCCGGAGCCGATCCGGTTGATGCCCTTGTGCAGGGTGCCGGGCTCGGGGACGTACTGCAGGGTCAGGTAGTGGCTGAGGTTGGCCGCGTCGACGCCCGCGTCGCCCTGGTAGCTGCTGTGCGCGAACGGCAGCAGCGCCTTCTTCTCCGAGGCCAGGTAGAGCCCGTCGGCGGTCTCCAGGTAGTGCATCGGCTTGATGCCGAAGTAGTCGCGGGCACCGAAGGCGCGCCGCTCCTGCCGGTCCCAGATGACGAAGGCGAACATGCCGCGCAACCGGGTGAGCACCTGCTCGCCCCAGAAGTGGTAGCCGGCGACGATCACCTCGCCGTCACCGGCGGTGGCGAACTGGGCGCCGAAGTCCCGGATCAGCTCGTCGCGCAGCTCGATGTAGTTGTAGATCTCACCGTTGAAGGTGAGCAGGTAACGACCGTTCGCGTAGGGCAACGGCTCGTGGCTCGACGCGACGTCGATGATGGCGAGCCGCTTGTGGGCGAACACTCCGTCCGCGTACCGGCCGGAGGCGTCGCCGACCACCTCGACCCCTGTCTCGTCGGGGCCGCGGTGGTGCAGGCATTCCAACGCTCCGGCGATGTGGTCGCGGTGCGCGGCGGCGTTGCCGTTCGCGCTGAAGAAGGCCAGGAGTCCGCACATGGTGGTCATCTTCCCACGCGCGCCGGGGGCCCGTCGCAGCCGTCCAACGATCCGGAGCGCTCCCGGCCGGCGCCACCGCGAACCGGGCGCGCGGTACCGTCGGGACCAGCAATGACACGGAGGGAGCGGCGCAATGACCGAGGGACGCACCGACGGTACGCCGACGGACGGTACAGAATCGCATGATCCGGACTTCCCGGAGGCGTTCCTGTCCTTCATGCGGCAGGGCTGGCGGGACAGCGCGCTCCCGGTGGCGCCCCGGCCGGAGGCCCCCAACTACGCCAAGCGGCGGGCCGCGCTCTCGGCGGCCTTCCCCGGCGAGACGCTGGTCATCCCGACCGGCGCGGAGAAGGTCCGGGCCAACGACACCGGCTACCCGTTCCGGCCGGGCAGTGACTTCGCCTACCTGACCGGCGACCACGACCCGGACAGCGTGCTGGTGCTGCGCCCGAACGGCTCCGGGCACGACGCCACGCTGTACATGCGGCCCCGCTCGTCGCGGGAGACCGACGAGTTCTTCCGCAGCCGGCACGGCGAGCTGTGGGTGGGCCGACGGCACACGCTCAGCGAGAAGTCCACCGAGCTGGGCCTGCCCACCGCCGACCTGACCGGCCTGGAGGCGACGCTGGCCGACCTGCGCCCGGGGCGGACCCGGGTGCTGCGCGGCTTCGACGCCCAGGTGGACGCGGCGGTCCGCCCGTACGACGGGGTGCGCGCCGAGGGGCAGCCGCCCCGCGACCGGGAGCTGGCGATCGCCATCTCGGAGCAGAAGCTCGTCAAGGACGAGTGGGAGATCGGCCAGCTCCAGGACGCGATCGACGCCACGGTGCGCGGCTTCGAGGACGTGGCCCGGATCCTGCCGGCCGACCGCGCCGTCTCGGAGCGGCTGCTGGAGGGGATCTTCGCGCTGCGGGCCCGGCACGACGGCAACGACGTCGGGTACAGCTCCATCGTCGGCGCCGGCGAGCACGCCACGATCCTGCACTGGGTGCACAACCACGGCGCGACCCGGCCGGGCGAGCTGCTGCTGATGGACATGGGTGTCGAGGGCCACAACCTCTACACCGCCGACGTGACCCGGGTGCTGCCGGTGAGCGGACGGTTCACCGCCCTGCAACGCCAGGTCTACGACATCGTGTACGCGTCCCAGCAGGCCGGCATCGAGGCCATCCGGCCCGGGGTGAAGTTCAAGGACGTCCACCTGACCTGCATGCGGGTGCTCGCTGAGGGCCTGTCGGAGCTGGGCCTGTTGCCGGTGAGCGTGGACGAGGCGATGGACGAGAAGTCCTCGGTCTACCGGCGGTGGACGCTGCACGGCTTCGGCCACATGCTCGGCATCGACGTGCACGACTGCTCGAACGCCCGCAAGGAGACGTACCGCGACGGCACGCTGGGCGAGGGCTACGTGCTCACCGTCGAGCCGGGACTCTACTTCCAGCCGGAGGACGAGCTGGTCCCCGCCGAGCTGCGGGGCGTCGGCATCCGGATCGAGGACGACGTGCTGGTGACCGCCACCGGCGCGATGAACCTGTCGGCCGGGCTGCCGCGTACGGCGGACGAGGTGGAGACCTGGCTGGCCGCGCAGCGGGAGGCCGGTCCGCGCCTGCCCGTCTGACCCCGCACGAACAACAACGGCGAGCCTCGCCGCCGGCGTCAGCGACGTATCTCGTCGTGAGGACGCCAGCGGTGGGGCCCGCCGTCATTTGCGCTACTCTCGCCCGTCCCGGCCACCTCGGGCAGTGCAACCGCACCCCCAGCCAACCGCGGAGTGCGCCGGGTGGAGCCTGCCCGACCATCACCGTCGACCCTCCGCGGCCGCCGCGCGAGCTTTGCGCCGCCCGCCACCTCCTCGGCGTTCCCGCGAGCTTTCCCCCCCTTTCCACGTCCTGGTGGCATCCGTCAGCTTTCCGCCGCCGGCCGCGTTCCCCGCCACCGGTCATGCCCGGCCGGCACCGGCCGTCCCCCTTCCTGCCGTCCGCGTCCCCGCGTGCCTTATGTGGGACTTCTTCGGATACGCACGCATAGTGAACAAGTCTCCCATACGGTGTTGTTTGGCAGCTACAACCGATTTGTAGCGGAGGCCGCCTCGCCACGGCGAAGCGACCTTGTCGGTACAAGGAGAGGGCAGAGAGCTCCGATGTCCAACAACCTTCGCAACAACGATGACGCGGCGCACGACAAGAACTCACCGTTCCGCCGGCGTCGGCTCTGGCTGGTCACCGCCGTCGCCGGCCTCGCAGGGGCGGTCAGCCTCACGGGCGTCGCCTACGCCACCACAGGCGTGACCGGTTCACACCGGCTGACCGACGTCAAGTGGTCGACCGCCCAGCTTGTCGGCGACGATGACCAGGCCAAGGACCAGGTAAAGGACGACAAGGGCAAGGACGACAAGGGCAAGGACGACAAGGGCAAGGACGACAAGGACAAGGACGACAAGGACGACCGCGATCGCGTCCGGGAGGTGGAGTGCGACGACGATGCCCTCGTCGAGGCCCTCGACCTGGCCAACCGTGACGACGGCGGCACCCTGAAGCTGGCCAAGGACTGCACCTACGAGCTCGACCAGCACGACAAGAAGTCCGAGGCGGGCCTGCCGACGATCAAGCAGGAAATCACCATCGAGGGCAACGGCGCGACGATCAAGCGGGAAGCCGAGGAGGGCTTCCGGATCTTCCGCGTCGCCAACGGCGGTGACCTGACGCTGAAGGACGTCGAGGTCCGCAACGGCGCCGCCGGCGAAGACCGCAAGGACGACAAGCGCAAGGAGCCGCCGAAGAAGGCGGTTCCCGGTAACCAGTCCGGGACCGGTGGGGGCGCGCCTGCCCCGGCACCTGCGCTGGCGGAGCCCGCAGCCGCCCCGGCCGCGAAGCCCGCAGCCGCCACTGCCGCGAAGCCCGCAGCCGCCACTGCCGCGAAGCCCGCAGCCGCCACTGCCGCGAAGCCGGCGGCCGCCACTGCCGTGGAGCCCGCAGCCGCCCCGGCCGTGGAGCCCGCAGCCGCCCCGGCCGTGGAGCCCGCAGCCACCGCGAAGCCGGCGGCCACCGCGACGAAGCCAGCCGAGAACGGCTGGCACGGTGAGGAGTCCGGCGAGGACAAGAAGGACTGGGAGTCCGGCAAGGACTGGGAGTCTGGCAAGGACGACAAGGAGCACGAGGGCGACGGTGGTGGCCTGCTGGTCGAGCGGGGCGGCGAGGCGCACCTGGTGAACACCAAGTTCTTCCTCAACAGCGCCGAGAACAACGGCGGCGCGGTCGCCAACTTCGGCCGGCTTGACGTCGAGAGCAGCACCTTCGACAACAACCACGCCGGAAAGGACGGCGGCGCCATCTTCAACGCCGGTGTCCTCAAGGTCTCCGGGTCCCGCGACGGCAAGGGCGGCGAGTCCCGCATCACCAACAACACCGCCGGCAACGACGGTGGCGGCGTCGCCAACGGCCACGGCGACAAGGACAAGAAGAAGGACGAGCACGGCAAGGACAACCTCAGCAGCGACGGCCGTCACGACGACAACAACGACGACAAGAAGGCCGGCACCGTCACGATCGAGAAGACCCTGATCGAGGGCAACACCGCCAAGAAGAACGGCGGCGGCCTGTCCAGCAACGACGGCTTCGTCGAGGTCAGCTGGACGTTCGTCAAGAACAACACCGCCGGCGAGAACGGCGGCGGCATCGCGGCCGTCGACACCGTCCTGACGGTCAAGAACAGCAACATCGAGAAGAACAAGGCCCACAAGGACGGCGGCGGCATCTACAACGTCAGCAGCGAGGACGACAAGAAGCGCAACACCGTCCTGTCGAACGGCGGCAAGGACAAGGACGAGGAGAACCGCGCCACCGCCACCGTCACCGAAAGCGAGATCCTCGAGAACAGCGCCGGCCGCTTCGGCGGCGGCATCTTCAACGGCGAGCCGTTCGAGGACAAGCACAATGGTGGCGGCATGTCCGGCCCGGCCGCTTGGCAGGGCTCCGGGTCCAACCACAAGGACCACGAGGACGACGCGGCCACCCTGGTCCTGCGTGACAGCAAGATCAAGGAGAACTTCGCCGGCAAGAACGGCGGAGGCATCTACAACAACGAAGGCAAGGTGACCCTGACCAACACCAAGGTCACCAAGAACAAGGCCGACAACGGCAACGAGGACAAGGACAAGGGCAAGCACGACAAGGGGATCGCCGGCGGCATCTTCAACAACGATGGCAAGGTCAAGCTCGACGACGACTCCACCGTCACCGACAACGACCCCACCAACTGCGCCAACACCGTCGAGGACTGCTTCAACTGAGCAACGCGACAGGGAAACAGCGACGGAAAAGGTCGGCCCCCTGCCACCGGAGGTGGCAGGGGGCCGCACCCTGCGAACTAGGGTCTGTGTCGAAGTCCTCGGTCGAGCCTGGGCCCGCCGCAGGCCGGCCAGGGACTTCGACACAGACCCTATCTCTGGACGAAGACCACCACGCTGCGAGCGGGCACGGTGAACGTGCCGGTGGCCCGATCGAACGCGGCCGTCCGCAGCGTCGGGTCGGCCGAGGTCGTCAGCACGGGGTGCAGCGACACGTCCGCCCCCCGCAGGCCCGGCAGCCGCTGGGACGCGGCGCCCGGGGTGCCGTTGAAGACCACCGCGACCGACTTCCACCGCGGGTCCAGGCCGCGACCGTCCAGCGTCATCGTCAGCACGCCGGGCGTCTCCGCCTCCCCGGAGAGCGGGAACGCCACCCGCCGCTGCACCTGGTCGGCCGAGGCGAGGCCGAAGACCGGCGACGAGGCCCGGATGCGCAGCAGCTCGGCGTACCGCGCGTCGGTGGTGGTGATCGCCGCGCAGTCCGGCACCAGCGCGGGGTCGGCCAGCAGCGGCTTCGCGTACGGCCACTTGTCCTCGTTGTCCTGCGCCGGCGGCAGGCCGGCGCCGAACCCGTTGCCGTTGGCGCAGCCCCAGCGGATCTGGTTGAACCAGTCACCGGAGTTGTACGAGTTGCGGTCCAGCGACTTCGACCGCAGCCGCTCGGTGCCGGCGGTGACGAAGCCGGTGCCCTGGCCCAGCACCACCGTGCCCAGCGCCAGCACCTGCATCCGAGCGCGGTCCAGCGCGACGGTGGTCTGTGGCAGCTTGTACGCCAGCGCGTCGTACAGGATCTCGTTGTCGTGCGCGTCGACATAGGTGACCGCCTCCCCCGGCGCGGCGGTGTAGCCGGCCGGCGAGCCGTTGTAGTCCACCTGCGCGCCGGTGACCTGCCGCCCGGCGGAGTCGGTGAACCGGTACCCGCGCAGGTTGCCGGTCAGTCCCACCTTGATCAGGTCGTGGGCGTGCAGCAGCCGGGCCTTCTGCTCGGCCGGCGACCCGTTGACCGGATCACCGTTCGGGTCGGTGTAGAGCCCGGAGGCGAAGCCCTGCGCCCGCGGGTTGGCGTCGAACGGTCCACCGCCGCGCACCGCGTCGCGCAGCCGGTCGTTGAAGGTGCCGATACCGGTGCCCGCCATGTTGGCCTGGGTGGCCTGCACGAACCGGGCGTCGTTGGCGACCTCGCCGAAGTTCCAGCCCTCGCCGTAGAGCAGGATCGACCGGCCGTCCACGCCGTCGCGGGCGACGGTCAGCCGGTCCAGCGCCTTGCGTACGGCCAGGATGTTCGCCTTCGGGTGGTGACCCATCAGGTCGAACCGGAAGCCGTCCACCTTGTACTGCCTGGCCCAGGTGACCAGCGAGTCGACCACCAGTTTGCCCATCATGGCGTGCTCCGGGGCGGTGTTGGCGCAGCAGGTGGAGTTGGCCACCGTGCCGTCCTCCAGCAGCCGCTGGTAGTAGCCGGGCACGATCTGGTCGAGCACCGACTTCTCGTCGACGCCCGCCGCCGAGGTGTGGTTGTAGACCACGTCCATGACCACCCGCAGGCCGACGCCGTTCACCCCGGCCACCATCCGGCGGAACTCGGCGGTCCGCGCCGCGCCGGCCGGGTCGACCGCGTAGCCGCCCTCCGGCACCGTGTAGTGCAGCGGGTCGTAGCCCCAGTTGTAGCCGTCGGCCTCGGCGACCGCCGCCACGCACCTCTGCTGCTCCGCGGAGTCCGGCGGCAGGGCCGCCAGGTCACAGGCCGGCTGGCGCTGGTCGACCCGCTTCTCCGGGATGGTCGCGAAGTCGAACGCCGGCAGCAGGTGCAGGTGGGTGACCCCGGCGTCGCCGAGCGTCCGGAGGTGGGTCATGCCGGCTGTCTTCGGGTCGGTGAAGGCGAGGAAGGTGCCCCGCCGCTCGGCCGGCACGCTGTCGTCGGCGATGGAGAAGTCGCGCACCGACAGCTCGGAGACCTGCGCCTTCGCCGCCGGCACCGCGGCCGGCTTGCGCAGCGTCCGCCAGCCCGGCGGGGCCAGTGCCGGGTCGTTCAGGTCGACCAGCTGACTGTGCGCCGAATCCGCCGACAGGGCCACCGAGTACGGGTCGGTCACCGAGGCGGTGACCATCCGCTGCGCCGCCGGCTGCCACGCCTGCACCTGGTACCGGTAGTACTTCCCGGTCCAGGCGTGGCTCCCGCGCACCGACCAGACCCCGGTGCGGTCGTCGCGGCGCATCGACACCGTCCTCGGCTGGGCGGTGGGCGAGTCGAACAGTTGCAGTGCCACCGTCCGGGCGGTCGGCGCCCAGAGCGCCAGGCTCGGCGTCCCGCCGGCGAACGTCGGCCCGAGGGTGGCGTCGGTCGCCCGGGCATACACGTCGTCGAGCACACCGGGGATCTGCACGCCGGTGGCGGCGAGCAGGGCCCCCTCGGCGTCGCGCTCGGTGACCAGCAGCTGCCCACGCAGCGCCGCCGGCACCCGGGCCAGGTCACCCCGGTCGAGGGTGAAGCCGCGGTACGCCCACAGGTGCGGGAACGCGGCACGCTGGGCCTCGGTCAGCCCGTTGCGCTGCGCCCGCAACGGCAGGGTGGTGTACGTCCCGGTCAGCTCCCCATCGGCCACGCTCACCCCGCCGGCCGGCGCGGTGACCAGCGCGTACGTCCTACCGTCGGTCGGGCCGGTCTGCCAGGCCACGGTGGACCGGTCGATCCAGTGCGCCTTCTGCTTGGCGATATCGGTGTCCCGGCCGGCGCCGGTCGCGGTCGAGGGCAGCAGCCGGCCCGGGGTGGCGGCGAGCAGCCACACCTCCCGGCCGGCGCTGGCGAAGTCGAGCCGCTGGTCGTCCGGCAGGTCCTTGGTGTCGCCCTGGTGGATGATGTAGTTCAGCCCGGTCGCCCCGGCCGCCAGCGGCACCCGGAACACCGCGCCGAACGCGTCGACGGAGGTCGGCGTGAGCGGTGTGGACCACTCGGTCGGGTTGGCCGCGCCGTCCCACAGGTGCAGGCCCCAGCCGTCGTAGTTGCCGTCGACCCGCCGGTAGTGGATCACCGCGGTGCCCTCCTCGACCGGCGGGTCCGGTTGACCGGTGGCCGCCTGCCGAGTCGGGTAGATCGCCGGGTCGCCCTGCTTGAGCCAGACCTCACCGGTCTGCGTGACGTCGACGCTGCGGTCCTGGGCGACGTCCTTGGTGCCGTTCCGGTCGACCACCAGGAAGCTCACCGACTTCGCGCCCGGCTTGAGCTTCACCCAGGCGAACCGGCCGTAGGAGTCCTCCCCGGCGAACGGCTGCCCCTTGGGCCACTCGGTGACGTACGCCGGGTCGATGTCGCCCCACGCGTACAGGCCCCAGTCGTCGTACCCACCGGCGGGGCGCTGGTAGTGCACCACCGCCCACTCCCGGGACCCACCCTGCTGCGGCGTGCCCACGATGGCGGTCGACCGGGCGGTCGCGGTGCGGCCCCGCCCGTCGCGGACCACCGCCTTGTACTCCACCGACGTCCCGCCGGCCAGCCCGGTCAGGTCGTGCTGCACGGTGTACGGCGCGTGGTCGGCGCTGCCCAACAGGGTCCACCGACCGCCGGCGACCCGGGCCGCCATGGTGACGGTGGCCAGCGGGTCACCGGTCACCTGGGCGGTGACCGCGGCTCGGGTGGCCACCGGCGCGTCCGGCGCGGGAGCGGTGATGGTGATGGTCGGTTTGCCGGCGGGCTGCGCGACGGGGGTGCCGGCCCGGTGCACCACCGCCGACAGCGGCGGCACGGTCAGGGTCAGCTTTCCGTCGGCGCCCGCGGCGGCGGCACCGGTCGAGCCGTAGATGCCGGTGAAGGTGGCGCCGGCCGACCAGGTGTCCACGGTGACAGTCTGCGCGGTGTCGGCGTTGTTCACCGCCACCACGTACTCGATGCGGTCTGCGGGGGCGATCCGGGAGGCGGCGAAGACGCCCGGGCCGTCGGCGGCGTACCGGGTGACCTGCACACCGTCGCGCAGCGCGGGGTGCGCCTGGCGCAGCCTGCCCAGCTCCGCGATGGTCCGGTAGAGCGGGTGGGTGGGGTCGAACTGGTCACTGGCGTGGGTGCGGTCCGTGCCGAGCAGGTCGTCGTCGAGGTAGTCGGTGACCTTCGAGGCGAACATGTCCTGCCGGGCGTCCTTGTCCCCGCCCGGGCCGGTGAAGCCCTGCTCGTCGCCGGAGTAGATCACCGGCTGGCCACGGGTGAGGAACATCAGCTGGTGCGCGAGCTGGTCGCGGCGCAGGTGGCTGGCCGAATCGGTGCCTCCACCGGCGATGAACGAGCCGATCCGGCCCATGTCGTGGTTGCCGAGGAAGGTGGTGAGCCGGCCCGCGTCGGTGTCCCGGGCGGCGTAGAGGTCGTCGCGGGCGTACACGTCGGCCAGCGCCTTCGCCGAACCGGCGCCGGCGGTGTAGCCCCGCGCGGCCTCCTGGAACGCGAAGTCGAGGGTCGCCGGCAGACCACCCTGCCGGACGTAGCTGGAGCTGATCTCCGGGTCGGCGCTGTACACCTCGCCGAACATGAAGAAGTCCTTCTTGCCGGCCTTCTCGGCGGCCCGCTCGATGCCCTGGCTGAACTGCGGCCAGAAGTCCATGTTGACGTGCTTGACGGTGTCCAGCCGGAAGCCGTCGACGCCGGTCGCGCCGATCCAGTCCCCGTACGCCCTGGTCAGACCCTGGACCACCTCTGGGCGTTCGGTCCACAGGTCGTCGAGGCCGAAGAAGTCGCCGTACTCGCTGTTCTCGCCGGCGAAGGTGGAGTCGCCCCGGTTGTGGTACATGGTGGCGTCGTTCAGCCAGGCCGGGACCTTGACCGTGGCGTCCTCCCGCTCGGCGAACGTCGGCGTGTACGGGAACGACGCCTGGTTCACCGGCGGGAAGGCGCGGGTGCCGTCGGCGTAGTTACGGTCCTCGAACGCCCGCCCCTGCGCGTCGGTGTACGGCGAGGTCGCCTTGTCCACGTAGGCGTACCGGTTCTCGGCGTACTTGATGACGTCGGCGGTGTGGTTGACGATCACGTCGAGGTAGATCTTGATGCCGCGCTGGTGGGCCAGTTTGACCAGCCGCTTCATCTCCTCCTTGGTGCCGAAGTGCGGGTCCACCTGGGTGAAGTCGGTGATCCAGTAGCCGTGGTAGCCGGCCGAGACGTCGTCGCCGGAGCCCTGCACCGGCCGGTTCTTGAAGATCGGGGCGAGCCAGATGGCGGTGGTGCCCATCCCCTGGATGTAGTCCAGCTTGTCGATGACGCCCTTCAGGTCGCCGCCGTGGTAGAAGCCCTTGTCGGTCGGGTCGAGGCCGGTGCGCAGCCGGTCACCGGAGAGGCCACCCCGGTCGTTACGGGGGTCGCCGTTGGCGAACCGGTCCGGCAGGACGAAGTAGAACTGCTCGGCGCGGGCGGTGTCGGTGCCCGCCTTCAGGAGTTCCTCGGCGGTGGGCTCGCCGCGCCACTGGGCGGCGCCGGCGACAGCGAGGGGGTCGGTGCCGGAAGGCCGGGGGTCCGCGGCGGCTGGACGCACCGCGACCGGGCTGCCGACGAGCGTGAGGGTGAGCAGGGAGGCGAGGGCGAGCAGGGCGGTGCGCGGTGTCGGCGGGGGTTTCATCGACGGCCTTCCTCTGGTCGTGATTGGCCGCACGCTAACCCTTGCCGAAACAATCTGCAATGCCTTGCAAACAAAGTCGTAACAGAGCAGCCGCCTTGCGGAAGCACCCGTCACCAGGCGTACGTCCACCGACGACCGTCCAGGTCAGAACCCGATGCAGCGCACCCCGTCGACCGTGCACCCCCGCGGCGTGGTCGACGACCGCTCCAGATGAAACCGCAACGACGCCGAGCCGCCGGCCGGCACGTCCACCCCGCTGGCGTACGTGAAGCCGCCGTCGGTCTGCCGCACCGTCCCCTGTGGCACGCCCTCCACCCAGGCGGTCACCAGCCGCCCACCGCCGAAGTCCAGCCGCACCGTCCACCCCCGGTCCTCGACGGCCCGGTTGACGATCAGCACCTCGCCGATGAAACCCCCGTCGAAGCTCTGCACGACCCGGTATCGGCCACTCACCGCGGGCGCGCCCTGCGTTGGCCGCGGCGCCGGCCCGCTCGACGTCGGCCCGCCCGGCCGACCGGCGCTCGGCGGTCGCGACCCGGCCGGCGCGCTCGGGGACAGCCCACTCGCGCGCGGGGACAACCCGGGCCGCAACGGCGGCGCCGACGATCTCGGGGGTGTCGGCGCCGTGACGGTGGGCGGGACCGAACCCTGCGGAACTGGCAGCGCCGGCGGCAGCGCCGATGCGTCGTCCGGCGCCGGACTACGTCCCCGATACGCGCCCAGGGCAATGAAGAGCAGGACCACCATCACCACGACGCCGGCGAACACCACGATCCAGGGCGACGACGCGACAGCGGCCGGACCACGGGACGGTCGCGGGGCGCGACGCATGCCGGACATGTACCTCCCTCAGCGGGCCGTCCGGGCAGCGTAGCCACCGGCGGTCGGACCCGGAAGCTCCGGCGGCGGCACCGGAGGTCCGCTGACCGGGCACCAGGTCAACCGAGTTGGCAGTCGACCCCGTTGACCGTGCACCGGTCCGGTCGCTCCCCCGAGTCGCCCCAGCCGAGCCGCAGCCGCAGCGTCCGGCTGTCACCCGGGGCCAGGGAACGGGTGCCGCGCAGCACGAACTCGCCGTCCCCGCGCGCCGACACCGAAACTCCCGAGTCGCCGCTGATCCGCAGCTTCCGCACGTCGTCGTCGTACGACAGCTCCACCCGCCAGTCCAGCGACCCACCCGACGCGTTCGTGACCGACAGCACCGCCTCGGTCCCGTCCCACCCGTCCGTTCCGACCTGGTACCGGGCGGTGACCGTCTCCTGGGCCGGACCGAGCGGCACCGCCGACGCCGCCGGGGCGGACGTCCGACCCGGAGCCGGCGAGCTGGTGCTGACCCGTGGCGACGGCGCCCGGCTGCTGCGGGTCGGTCGCGGCGACGCCGTGCGCGGCTCCGCCCCGGTCGGAGTCGGCGTCGGCGTCGGCGTGGCCGACGCGGTGGCCGGCGCGGTCGGCAGGAACACCGGCGGCCCGGCCTGCGACATGGGCTCCGGCTCCCGGGTACGGAACGACAGCAGCGCGACCACCAACAACACCACCAGCGCGCAGACCCCGAGCAGCACCACGATCCACGGGACCGACGCCAGCACCCGCGCCGCCCGCACACCCTCCGCACCGTCCGGCCGCATCGCCATCAGGTCTCCCCTCGTCCCCGCCGACGCGCCAGCGTAGCCAGCACAGGCCAGACCGGAAACCAGGCGGGTACGGATCGGACCGACCAGCCGACCCGGAGCGGAAAACGGCTCGATCGCACCGGTTGGTCAGGCCGTCCGGACAACCGTGGAGATGAGCGGCCCCTCACCGGTGGTGCGCAGCAGGTAGCTGTACCGCTCCCCCGGCACCGCGTGCCCCCGACTGTCCAGGAATTCCCACTCCACCGCCACCATGGTCAGCAGCGCGGACATCGGCTGCACGTCCTCGATCTGGGCGTGCGCCGCCACCAGTTCCCGGTCCTGGTAGTCGGGTGCGGCGCCCACGAAGGACAGCGCCACCGCCGCCGGCGAGTTGAACGAGAAGCTGTAGGTGTCGGCCACCACCAGCCCGGGCAGGGCGTAGCAGCTGGCGATGGCCGGCAGGTCGCCGGAGGTCAACGCCACGCCGTACCGGTCGAAGAAGTCGGTCAGCGCCTTGAGATCGGTGGAGGCTTTCACGGCCCAGCAATTGCCGGTCACCGGGCACGTCAAACCTCAGCGCGGCGGAACCTGGACCTCGATCTCCGCACCCAGCCGCGCGTCGGCGGCCAGCCCCAGGTCGTCCCCGCTCCAGAACCGCCCCGGGTCGTACCAGTTTGGACGCCGGCCGGCGGGCAGCAACCCCATCGCCTCGTAGGTCACGGCCACCACCTCGGCGCAGTACGCCGTCTCCAGAGCCCGGTCCCGCGCGGCCGGCGACCCACCCGTCAACGAGGCCGACGGCGGCGCCGGCCGACCGGGTCGCGGCAACGCCGGCACCCGACCGCGCACCCAGCGCCAGGCCAACTGCGCGGTGGACGGGAACGGCGTGCCGTCCAGCCGCGCGATCGTACGGAGCACCGCCCGTTCCATCTCCCCGTCCGCCGGTGGATCGAGCTGCCGCAGCCAGGCCCGCTGACCGTACCGGTTGGCCCAGACGCAGACCGCGTCCCGCAGGTCGTGCAGTTGCACACCGCGCTGGTGGGTGCCGGACCACAGATCCGGCAGCGACCTGCCCAGCTCCGCGTGCCACATCAGCGGCGGCATGTCGTCCAGCACCACGGCCATGCCCACGTGGTTGACCGGACTGTTGGTGGTGAACTGGATCGCCCGGTCCGGCACGCTGCGACCCCGGAACACCCACACGTCGCCGGTGCGGGTCAACTCGACCGCCTCGTCCAGGCTGATGCTCATGAGGGTCTAGCCTAGGCCGATGGGGCAACGAATGCGGTGGTGGAAGGTCCTCGGGCTGGCCGGCCTCGCCGGGGTCGCGGCCACCGGTGTGGTCATCGCACGGGCCGAACGGCGCCGGCGCGCGTACACCCCGGAGGAGATCCGGCAGCGGCTGCTCGAACGGCACGCCCAGGCGAGCGACGCCGCGAAACCCGCCGACCCGGCCTGACCACCCGCCTCGACACTCCCCCGTCGACGCAGCGATCTCCTTCGAAGACCTGGCTGCGAACCTAGTAACCGCCGAACGGTAACCGCACGATCGACGGCCGGTCTCCCGTGACGGGAGACCGGCCCGGTCGCGGGCGGCATCCGCACCAAGGCGCGTTATACCTCAGAGTCATATTTATGCCTCACAGGTATCGGGCTCGAATGCCTGCTGCCTCGCCCGCCCGGAACGCCGTCCTGACCTCGGGGCGGTTGTGGCCTCGGCGTGTTTGGCAGGCGGCAGTGTCCCGGGGATCGCGCGGATCGTGGACCCGGCCGGGTTGAGACCCCCGACGGACTGATGTCCGGTTCGTGATGGGCGCGGCTGGACGTGGTGTCCGGTTCCGGAGTTAATGTCCCGTGATCGGGGGCACCCGCAGGGTGGAATCGGGGGCCGGTCGGGGTGGTTATACCTGGCAGATCACCGCGGGGCCCGGTAGCCGCAGGCCGCCGGGAACACCGGCCAGGCCGCCACGGTTACGTCCCCCGTAGCCGCCGACCGCCGGGAACACCCGCCGGGCCGGCACGGTTACATCCCCCGGACACCCGAGCAGGTCCCCTCCGATCGCCGGGTCGTCCCCCGTGAACTTCTCGTGCGGCG
>NZ_JBEXHU010000021.1:0-132766 GCF_040608175.1 Micromonospora sp. NPDC005206 | reverse complement strand
CCGCCGATGCGAACACCGCCTCCTACGAGGTCACCGTCGAGCACCTCGCCGACTGGATCGCCACCCGCGGCTACGCCACCAGCTGACCCAACCACGATGACAAGGGCCGGACCCCAACCAGGGGTCCGGCCCTTTCGCGTCGTCATTGCCACCAACTGCGGAACGCATTGACAAGCGTCGACTCCAGGGTGAGGCTGGATCTGTGAGAGCGCTCTCTCGCGTCCCGGCTCAACAGACCACCACCAGTCTGGCCAGGGAAACTCCGATGTCTTCGGCGGCGGCGCCGGAGCTGTCCCTGCCCCGTCCCCGACAGGAGTCACGAGATGGACAGGGCCGCACCCCTCTCCGGCATCCACCGCCGGCTGCGCCTCGCCACGGCGATCGGTGCCCTGCTGGCGCTACTCGGCACGTACATGGTCTCCACCACGGCCCGGGCCGACGCCGCCCCGGGCGTCAACGTCATCCGGGTCGCAAAGTTCCCGGCCGACTGCACGTACAGCCACCGGCTGCCGGACGACCCGATCATCTTCCCCGGGCTGCCCGGGGCGTCGCACATGCACAGCTTCTTCGGCAGCACGGTGACGAACGCCCACACCACGCTCCCCGACCTGGTCAACTCTCCGACCACCTGCAATCCGCGGACGGACGTCTCGTCGTACTGGGTGCCCACCCTGTACAACAACAACGTTCCGGTCGAGCCGGCCATCTCCACGTTCTACTACCTGGGTGAGGGCGTCCGCGCCGACGTCGTCGCGGCCACCCAGCCAATCCCGCAGGGGCTGCGGATCGTGGCGGGCAACGCCAAGGCGGCCGGGCCGACCGAGAGCATCGCCCGCTGGTCCTGTCTGCACGCTGGGCAGGTGCCGCCGTCGAAGAACTTCGTCACCTGCCCGGCCGGGACGATGCTGGAGTCGTACCTGGACTTCCCGCAGTGCTGGAACGGCCGCGACCTGGACTCGCCCGACCACAAGAGCCACATGGCGTACCCGGTGAATCAGGCCTGCCCGGCGACGCACCCGGTGCACGTGCCGAAGCTGCGCCAGGTGCTGCGGTACCCGGTCAACGGCAACCCCGCGCCGTTCCGGTTGGCCTCCGGGCCGGGCTACACCATGCACGGCGACTTCTTCAACGCCTGGCCGGTGGCGGAGATGGCACGCCGCGTCCAGGACTGCATCCGTCCGGTGATCAAGTGCGGGCACGACGGTCGACCGATCTGAGTCGAGACGGTCAACCCGAGGGCGGGCCCGGTCGCGCCGGGCCCGCCCACCCCGCGCGGAAAGGAGGTCGGATGCGGGCCCTCGTCGCCGCGCCGCCCACGCTGCTCATCGCCGTCCTGCTCGTCGCCGGCTGCGCTGCCGGGCCATCGGACCCGGCCGCCACCGCCGCGCCGCCCGTGAATGCGCCGACGGCAGTCGCACCGCCGAGCGTCGCGGCACCCACGGGTACGGCCGGACCGTTCAGCCCGACCGACACCGCCTGGCTCCAGCTCACGGTGGCGATGGCCGAACGGGTGCTGCCGGTGCTCGACCTGGTGCCGGCCCGGACCACCGACCCGGTCTGGCGGCGCCTGGCCGCCCAGATCGAGGCGACCCACCGCGCCGACCTGGTCGTGTCGCGCCGGCTGCTGGGCGACTCCGGTGCGCCGGCGACCAACCCGCACGAGGGCCACGACATGCCGGGCATGATCAGCCCCGACGAGCTGGCAGCGCTGCGGTCGGCCACCGGGAAGGCGTTCCACCGGCTGCTCGCCGGGCACCTGCGTGCGCACCTGACGCAGGCGGTCCGGATCGCCGCCGCGGAGCAGCGGGGCGGCGTCCACCCGGCGACCATCGCGTTGGCCGCGGCCGTGGTCCGGGGCGGCACCGCCGACCTCGCGCGGCTCGACCGGCTCGACCCCGCGGGGCCAGACGGGCGGCGCGCGGGTCAGGCGGCGTAGCGGGCGGCCAGGTCCACGGTGCGCCGGGCGGCGGCGACCATCGCCCGGTCGGCGAAGCGGCCGTCGGGCAGCACCGCCGTTCCCGAATCCCGTCGCTGCGCCTCGGCCACAGCGGCCAACAGCTCCGCGGCGCGGGCCACCTCCCGGTCGGCGGGCCGGAACGCCTCGACGATCACCGGCAGCTGGCGCGGGTGGATCGCCGCACGGCCGAGGAAGCCGAGCTTCCGCCCGACGGCGCAGGAGGCGGCCAGACCGGCGACGTCGGTGACGTCGGCGAACACCGACATCGCCGGCGGGGCCAGGCCGGCGGCCCGGGCCGCCACCACCACCCGGCCGCGCGCCCAGAGCAGCCCCTCGTCGTCGCTCACCCCGAGGTCGGAGCGCAGGTCGGCCTCGCCGAGACCGATCGAGGCCACCGCGGGGTGGGCGGACGCGATCGGGTACGCGGCCTCCAGCCCGAGCGCCGACTCGACCAGCGGGTGCAGCGGCACGTCGACCCGGTCGGCGAGCGCCGCCACCGTCTCGGCCGACTCCACCTTCGGCAGCCGCAGCCCGGCCAGCCCCGGCCGACCGGAGACCGCGGCCAGGTCGGCGTCGACGTCCGGCCCGGTCAGCTCGTTGACCCGGACCTGCACCGGCACCGGGTGCGTCTCGGCGAGGAACTCCGCGACCGCGTCCCGGGCGTACGCCTTGCGCCCGGCCACCACGGCGTCCTCAAGGTCGAGGATGACCGCGTCGGCGCCCGAGGCGACCGCCTTGGCGAACCGGTCCGGGCGGTCGCCGGGCACGTAGAGCCAGCTGAGCAGCATCAGAGCACTCCCCGCTCGCGCAGCGCGGCCAGCTCGTCGGCGCTCAGGCCGAGCGCGCCGAAGACCGCGTCGGTGTCCTGGCCGTGCCGCCGGCCGGCGTGCCGGATCTCCCCCGGGGTGTCGACGAGCCGGAACGGCACGTTCTGCATCCGTACCTCGCCCAACTCCTCGTCCGGGACGCTGCGCACGGTGCCCAGCGCCGCGTACTGCGGGTCGGCGAGGATGTCCCGCACGTCGTAGACCGGCGCGACCGCCGCCTGCGCCGCCTCGAACGCGGCCACCACCTCGTCGCGGTCCCGCTTCGCCACCCAGGCGCTCACCGCGGCGTCCAGTTCGTCGGCGTGGGCGGCCCGGCCGCTGCCGGTGGCGAACCACGGCTCGTCGATCAGCTCGGGTCAGCCGACCAGCCGCAGCACCCGCTCAGCGATGCTCTGCGCGCTCGTGGAGACGGCCACCCAGCGCCCGTCCGCGCACCGGTACGTGTTGCGCGGGGCGTTGTTGTTGGACCGGTTGCCCAGCCGGGGCTGGATGTAGCCGAGCTGGTCGTACCAGGTGATCTGCGGGCCGAGCATCGCCATGATCGGCTCGATGATGGCGAGGTCCACCACCTGTCCGGTGCCGGTGGCGTCCCGGGCCCGCAGGGCCAGCATCACCGCGTACGCGGCGGCGAGCGCGGTCACCGAGTCGGCCAGCCCGAACGGGGACAGCTGGCTGGCTGCTCGGGCAGGGTCGTGATCGTGGAGGCGATTGCCTCCCGGACCGCTTCGGCGCCGTGTCCGGCCAGGCGGGACCGTTGTGGACCCTGGGCTGGCCACCGTGGTGAACCGCTGACCTGACCTTCCCGTTCCGGGTGCAGACGGTCGTGCCCGTACGGCCAGCGCCGCCAGGTATGTACGACCACGCCCGGCGGCTACCGTCGGTGCGGATGTCAATCAGCGGTCAGGGGTGTGACGGCCGCACGGACCCGCGTGATCGATATGATCAGCGGATCTGTGCGGCCGTTTCCACCCTGGTTACCACGCCAGGTTGACCCTCGATAACGGGCACAGGGTCCAGGGTCGATGCGGCGGCTGCCCGTACATCCTCGGGCCTTGCGGCACATCATCGTCCCTTGACGTGGGATGAGCCGTACCCCGAGCTCTGGTCGCGTGCCATTTTCCCCGCATGGTCACCACTGGATCCCGGCACATCTGATGGGCCGTCATGCGTCATGACTGGCCGGTACGCTCCGATGTAGGTCCGGCGGAGGCACGTCATAGTGCTTTCCGACCTTGACCAGGTCGTACCAGACGTCCTCCGGTAGCGAGATTCCCGACTCGGTCGCCGACATTGCGTTGTCGTACTCGATGTCGCCAGGCAGGTACACGTTCTCGCCGTCCGCTGCGGGCAGCTCGCGTATGGTCCGGCCAACGGTGGTGACGTCGTTGACGAAACGGGCGACATCGGTGAAGTGCTTGATTGCCAGGGCTATGACGAGGTGGCTGGTCTTCGACGGCCGACCTGTGTCGGTGATGTTCGTTACCTCGCCGGTGAGGCTGGTTTCAGATAGCACACCACAGAGCAGGTCGATCACTAACGACAGTCCGGCGCCCTTCGCGCCGCCTATCGGCGCGAGCGTTCCACGGAGTGCGGCAGCGGCATCTGTCGTCGGCTGACCTGCCGCGTCCACTGCCCAGCCCATGGGGATCGGGAGTCCGTTCGCCGCGGCACGCCGGATCTTGCCCCGCGCCACCAGCGACGAGGACATGTCGAGCACGACCGGGTGCTCACCCGACGGAACGCCAAAGGCGATCGGATTGGTGCCAAGAAGCGGGACGGACGTGTTGTGGGGTGACATCGCGGGCGACGCGTTGGTCAGCACGATCCCGATCGCGTCGGCCTGGGCAGCCCGCTCGGCGAAGTACCCGGCGACCCCGAAGTGGTTTGAATGCGCGACCGAGATGGCGGCCACACCGGTCTCCGCGGCCTTGTTGACCGCCTGGCGCATCGCGATGGTCCCGGCGACCTGACCGAAGCCGTTGCGCGCGTCGAGAACGCCTGAGGATACCGACTCCCTGCTCATGACCATGTCCGGGTCGAGTTCCATCACCCCATGCTCGACCCGGCTGAGATATGTGCTCAGTCGCGCGACACCATGGGAGCCAACGCCCCGAAGATCGGCGTAGACGAGCGCCTCGGCGACGATGTTCGCGTTATCCTCACGCATCCCCGCGTTGGTCAGCACCGACCGAGTGAAGTTGGTGAGCGCGATCGAGCCGACGCTGGTTCGTTCTGCCATAGACGGCATCCTCTCTCTGGATCTCGATTTCTGCTGTGCCGGCAATGCAGCGACTGCCCGTCGTCGAGGTCTCCTGCATTCAGTTGTCGGCAGCGTAGAGGCGCGGAGTCTCTGCACGCTGCGCAGACTCCGCGCGTTGCTTCTCTTCCGCCCGCTTGAGGATGGCCTCTACATCGTCACGCGAGACAGCTACAACGCCATCAGCGTCCCCGACGATCACATCGCCGGGTGAGACGACCACGCCACCGACGGCGACCGGCCGTTGAAGCAGGCCCGGCCCGTTGCGGTAGGGGCCGGCTGGTGTCACCGCGCGCGCGTATACGGGAAAACCGAGCGTTTCAAGTTCTTCCACATCACGGATAGCGCCGTCGATAACGAACCCGGCGATGCCCCGAGCGATCGCCCGGCCGGCGATCAGCTCGCCGATCAGCGCCCGGTCCCGGTAACCCTGGCCGTTCACGACGATTACCGCTCCGGCGGGAGCGGTGGCAACCGCGTCGTGGATGGCCTTATTGTCACCGGCTGGCACGAGCACCGTGAACGCCGGTCCGACCAGTCGAGCCTTTGGGTAAACCGGACGGATACCACCGCCCAGGACACACAGGCGGTCCATGGCATCGCCGATGTTCGCCGTCGGCAAGGCGGCGAACCGGTCGTAGATCTCCGTGCTGATGAGTGGTGGTGCTGTCATCGAGACTCCTTCGGTCGTAGCCGCTGGGGTGAGGACGCTGCGCCCCATTTTCGGGGCCCCAGGGCGAGGGGCGAGGCCCAGTCGTCAAGGCTGGAGCGCTGCTCCGTCTCCACTGAGCTGGGGGGATTGGCTGGCCGGTCTGCCTTCTGAGCCGACCTCACTGGTGCAGGAGGCTTGCGCCTCGGCCGACATCGTCACATGATAGAACCTCTCTCGCAATGAGAACACATTTCATACAGTGAAATCCCGCCCAGGAGGCTCACGTGGTGAACGCCGCACCTTGCCCCACAAACCTGTCGCTCAGGCTGCAGCGACTGCCGGCTCCACCTGCCCCGATGGCCGTACCAGCGCGGGCAGGCGTCTCGTCGGATGCAAGCTGTTGCGGCAATCCATCGCTGGCGCAAGGGGGTTGCCGGTGAGGGTCGAGGCGACCGGGATCACGCTGAAGTACGGCGACTCGGTCGCGGTGGACAACCTCGATCTCTCGGTACCTGACGGTGAAGCGCTCGTGTTGCTCGGGCAGTCCGGTTGTGGGAAGACGAGCACGATGCGGTGCATCGCCGGGCTGGAAACGCCCCAGCGGGGGCGCATTGTCATCGGCGACTCGGTCGTGTACGACGAGAGCAAGGGCTACTCCAAGCCTCCGCATCGCCGGAACATCGGGATGGTGTTCCAGTCCTACGCCATCTGGCCGCACCTGAGCGTCTTTGACAACGTCGCCTTCCCGTTGCGCATGAAGCGGGCGGCCAAGCAGGTGATCCGCTCGAAGGTCGACGAATGTCTCGAGCTGGTCGGCCTGTCGCATTTGGCCGGTCGAGGGGCCAGCCTCCTCTCCGGGGGCCAAATGCAGCGCGTCGCGCTCGCACGTAGCCTGGCGATGGAACCCTCGATCCTCCTCCTCGACGAGCCGCTCTCCAATCTCGACGCGAGACTGCGCGACCGGCTGCGAGTCGAGCTTCGCTCCATTCAGCAGCGTCTCGGCCTCACCAGCGTCTACGTCACCCACGATCAGGCAGAGGCGATGGCCTTGGCCGATCAGATTGCGCTGATGCAGAACGGGCGGATCGTCCAGAGTGGTACGCCTCAACAGATCTACGAGCATCCGCGCGACGCGACCATCGCCAGCTTTTTCGGTATCGACAACATTCTTCCATGCACTTGGTCGGACGCCTCAGCGGTAAAACTGGCAGGCGCCGAGTTCTCCCTGCTAACCGATCGGAGCGACAACGCCGCGCCGTCGGCGGCTGACATTCGCGCCTGCATCCGGGCCGAGGACATCACGCTCTATAAGAAGGAGGTCGCTCCAGCGACCGCGATGCACGGTGTGGTCACGGTCGTCACCTATCACGGCGCTATCGAGCGGTACGAGCTGCGAATCGCCGACGAGGTGTCACTCTCGGTTGTGGTGCCCGTGCAGCAGGGATTCTCCGCCAAGCCCGGTGACCTGGTCGCCGCTGACGTCCGGCCGAACGCTGTCCGCGTACTGCCGGGAAGCGGTGAGAGCACATGAAGCTTGAAACCATCGAGGCAGAAGCGGGCGATATCCCCGCCCCGGCGAGGAACGAGGACATCCCTACCAGTCGCTCGTCGCGCTGGGTAAAGCGTGCCCGATTGCCGGCGGGGCTGATAGCCCTCCTGGCGATCTTGATCGTCGTGCCGATCCTGCTGGTGGTCGTGTCCTCCCTGACAACCGAGACACCTCGCCCGGGCAATCTCCTCGGCTCGGGGCTGACTCTCGAGAACTTCGCCACCATCCTCTCCGCTGGGACCCGGCAGGCCCTGCTCAACTCGCTGATCGTCGGCGTCGGCGCCTCGATCCTCGCCCTGTTCATCGGTGGTCTGCTCGCCTTCACCGTCGCCAGAACCAACGTGCCAGGGAGGCGGTTCCTCTACCTGGTGGGGCTTGTCCCCATGTTTCTGCCCTCGTACGTCGGCGCTCTTGCCTGGGCGATCCTCGGCAATCCAAACGCGGGACTGGCGAACATCGGGCTGAAGGACATCGGACTGCCCGCCCTGGTGAACATATACAACCTGGGTGGACTCATCTTCGTGCTGGGGATCTACTACGCGCCCTATTCCTTCCTGTTAATCCACAGCGCCTTCAGCCTGATGAACCCCGATCTCGAAGAGTCTGCCGCCATTCACGGTGCGGGGACGTTCCGGGTCCTGCGAAAGGTCACCCTGCCGCTCGCGACGCCGGCGATTCTCGGCTCCCTCGTGCTGACCTTGGTGCTCACCCTGGAGAACTTTCCAGTGGCCCAGATCATCGGTGGTGCGGCCCATATCGACACGCTGCCAACCTACATTTATCGCCTCATGAACTCGTCGCCGTCGCGAGGTAACGAGGGAGCGGCGGTGGCAATCGCCTTGGTGGCACTCATCCTCGTGATTACCGCCATCCAACGGAAAGTGATCTCCAGCAGGGACTTCACCACGGTTGCTGGGAAGGGGATAAAACCGCGGCAAATCGACCTCGGTGCGGCGAGAATCCCGCTTCTCGTCTTCGGAATCGCGTACTTCATCGCCGCCGCGGTACTGCCCTTGGCCACGCTGCTGATCGTTGCACTCAAGCGGTCCCCATACACCTCGACGTTGACCACCCTCTTCGAACCAGGCGTTCTTTCGGGCGAATCGTTCGTCACCGCGGTGACCTCGCCGACGGTGATCAAGGCCGCGAGCAACAGTCTCATCGTTGGCGTTGTCGCCGCACTGGCGGGCACGATCCTGGCTTTCGTCGTGGCATACGTCAGCAATCGCACGAACCTCCCCGGACGGTCGCTGCTGGAATACATATCAATGCTTCCACTGGCGGTCCCGGCGATCGTAATGGGCCTCGGTCTGCTGTGGACCTGGCTGATTCTTCCCGTTCCGATCTACGGAACCCTCTGGGTCATGATCGTGGCCTTCGTCGCGGCGCAAATGGCCCAGGGATATCGAAGCGTCTCCGGCTCGATCCTGCAAATCGACAACGATCTGGAAGAGAGCGCTATGATGCACGGTTCTTCGCGCATTGGCGGCATCCTTCGGATCACCGTACCGCTCATGCGGGTGGGGTTGACCTCCACCTTCCTGCTCCTGCTGATGCTGTCGATGCGTGAACTGACCGTACCGCTGTTCCTGTTCACGACCGACACTCGCCTTTTGTCCATTGTGATCTTCGACAACTTTGAAAACGGTGTGCTTCAGGCGTCCGCCGCGATAAGCCTGCTCTACTGCCTGGTCCTGCTCATTCTGGCCCTGGTGACGAGGCGTTTTGGCGCGGCGGACGAAAAGTGAGAAGCGGCCTACCAGAGAAGGGAACGAAATGAAAGACCTGAAACGAACACTGGCATCCGCTGCTGTCGGTCTGGTGATGCTCAGCGCATGCTCGAACGGGTCCGTGAGCGCCGAGGATGTCAAGGGCGACCTCGTTGTCGGCAACGAGGTGATAGCCGATGTCAATCTGTACAAGCAGGCGCTCGGTCAGGGTACCTTGCAGTTCTACACCGGAGGTAGCGACCAGTCCGAACAGTTGGTCGCTGAGAAGTTTACCGAGGATACCGGCATTCCGGTCGAGCTGATCCGGCTGGCCCCGGCCAAACTTACGGAACGGATCTTGAGTGAGCACAGCGCCAACAAGCTGGCCGCCGACGTCATACGAATCTCGGGCGCCGATCTCCTGCAGTCTCTTGTGGACAACGGCGTATTTCAGGCACACAACGTCCCTGACAGCTTCGCGCTAGACGACACGGCGCGGGTCAAGGACGGTCTCTACTACCGTAGTTTTGACCGGATCTACACGTTTGCCTACAATAACCAGATCGTCTCGGCAGATCAGGCGCCGAGCAGTTGGGCGGCGTTGATCGATCCGAAATGGCGTGGCCAGCTCGGCATCGTTCAGGTCTCCGCAGGCGGCGCCATGGCCGCGTTGACCCGATTCCACTTCGAGAAGCTCGGCGAAAAATATCTCCGCGAATTTGCCGGAGAGAATCCGCGTACGTTCGACACGGTCTCGTCGTTGGTCGATGCCCTCGCTCGCGGCGAGATCAAGGTGGGTACCGTGCCCATTGCGACCGCATACGGCGCGATCTCTGAGGGTGCACCGCTGGGTGTCGGCATTCCCTCAGATGGTATGGCAGCATTTCCGTACTATGTTGGCATCTCTTCGTCAACGAGCCGTCTTGCCGCGGCCCAGGTCTTCGAGAACTGGCTGCTTTCGGCTCGTGGCCAGGAGTTGGCGGGCACGATCGGTGACTACCCGGTCCGCTCCGATGTGGGCGCGCCAAAGGTCGAAGGTCTTGATCTTCCGCCGGCCGACAGCCCTCTGATCTACCGGCACTCGCCGGAAGAATCACTGAGGCATCTGGAATCGGATGCGACCTTGTGGAAGGAAATCTTTGGATACGTCGGCTGATCCAAAGATTTTGCCTTACCAGCACCATCGCCCCTGATTGGAGAAAAGACGATGTCTGACCTTTCCCACTTGCCTCCCGCGACCGAACCGCCCGCATCGCTGTGGGACGCCGCCGATTCGGGGGTGCTGGCTCCGGCGTGGGCGGGAGTCGGGGCCAACGACATCGTCGGAGATCGGGCCTGGGTCCAGGCCATTCTGGACGTCGAGGTCGCGCTGGTCGAGGCGCAGCATGAGCTGGGGATGGTCCCCGACGGCGCTCAAGCTGTCATCGCCGGCGCGGCCCGCGTCGAGGACATCTCCCGCGACGCGGTGATCCGAGGCATCTACGAGACCTCCAACCCAGTCATTCCGATCGTCGCCGAGTTGACCCGGCTCGTCGCAGACAGCGACGAGGCCGCGTCAGAGTACGTACACCGGGGTTCTACCAGCCAGGATGTGATGGACACGGCGATGATGCTGGTGGCGGAACGTGCGCTACGGCATATCCAGACCGACCTGGATTTGGCGATCGACGCGGCGGCGGCGCTGACGGCCGGGCACCGAGCGACTCTGGCCATCGCCCGCACGCTGACCCAGCACGCCGTACCAACGACGTTTGGTGTGAAAGCCGCAAACTGGCTACACCTGCTGCTGGACACGCGCGAGCGGCTAGCGGCGATAGCCGATAGCGGGCTACCCGTCTCGCTCGCGGGTGCGGGCGGCACTCTGGCCGCATACCGGGAGTACGCCCGGATAGCCGGAGTCCCATGGACCAGTGGTGCGCAGCTCGCCGGGTTGATGGCACAGCGACTCGGGCTCGCCGTCCGCGACTACCCGTGGCACACCAACCGGGTTCCCGTGGCCGAATTGGCGTCCGCACTGTCCATACACGTCGGCGCGATGGGCAAGATCGCGATCGACGTACATGCCCTCTCCAGGCCGGAGATCGCGGAGGTGTCGGAGGCTTCCGGTGTCGGGCATGGAGTCTCTTCCGCTATGCCGCAGAAGCACAACCCCGTACATACCACCGTCCTGCTGGCGGCAGCGCGGCACGCGCCGGCGGTCTCGCTGATCCTCAACCAGGCGATGGTCGCCGAAGACGAGCGGCCGGCCGGTGCCTGGCAGGGAGAGTGGCACGCCTTGCGTGATCTCCTCCGGACCGCCATCGGATCGGCCCATCACGGCAAGCTCCTGCTCTCCGGGCTACACGTTGTCCCCGAGCGAATGGCGGCCAACCTGGCCATGTCCGGTGGTGCGGTGGTCTCCGAGAAGGTCAACGCCGTTCTCGCCCCGGTGATCGGCAAGAGGCGAGCCAAGGCGGTGCTGACCGAAGCCCTGTTCAACGCGGGTAGCGGCAAGGGCACCGGCGCTGCCGGTCTGGACCTGCGCGAGGTCTTCGCCGAGTTGCTTCGGCGTGAGCAGGTTGTTCTCGGCGACGACGAGTTGTCGGCGTTGCTTGATCCCGCGAATTACCTCGGCGATTCCGATCAGATCGCTCAGGCCGCCCTACGCCGGTGGGCGGCGCGGACGGGCAAGTCCCACATAAGCCCGGTCGGTACCCAAGACAAGCCCAACGAGTAGATCAGGAGCAGTAAATGCCGAACAGATTCCTCAGCGTCCTCGCTGACGGTGCCGAGTACGTCGACCTGTCACATCCCCTCGAATCGTCGATACCGACGTCCCCCAACCACGTCGGGTTCAAGCTGGCCCTGCAGCGCCGTCACGGTGACGTCGTGCGGCCGGACGGCAGCTCAGGCGCCAGCGAAGTCATCATCACCGGCGGGCATATCGGAACGCACATCGATGCACTGTCGCACATCTCCTTCCAGGGCCTGCTGCACGGCGGGGTGGACGCCGCGGCGGCGCAACGTTCGGGACGGTTCGAGGCGCTCGGCGCCGAGACGATCGCCCCCTTCTTCTGCCGCGGGATCCTCCTCGACGTTGCCAAACATCTCGGCGAAGACGTGTTGGTGGGTGGCTACGAGATCACCGCCGAGGATCTCGCCGGAAGTGCCAAGCGCGCCGGCGTCGAGATTCGACGTGGGGACGTGGTGCTCATTCGGACCGGATGGGCACAGTACTGGTCGCGAGCCGAACAGTATCTGGGGCTTGACAGCGGTGTGCCCGGCATCGGCCCGACTGCCGCTGAGTGGCTGGCCGCGCGTGGTCCGCGCGCCGTAGGCGGGGATACCACGGCGGTAGAATGCCTGCCACCTGGGCAGGGAACTCGACTGCTCCCGGTACACAAATTGCTAATTGTTGACAACGGGATCCACTTGATCGAACACGTCAACCTTGAGCCATTGCGTGACAAGGACCGCAACGAGTTCCTATTTGTCCTCATTCCGTTGCGCATAGTGGGCGCCACTGGCTCGCCGGTCCGCCCACTCGCGGTCTACTGAGGTAGGCTCGGAAGGATAATGAAACGTCCACACTTGGGCCGGCCATGACATCAGACGCGGCATCAGGGGCGACGACCGTCCGCAGCGTGGAGCGATGCCTGGACATCCTCGAGGTCCTTGAGCGTAGCGACAGCCCACTCCGGCTCACCGACATCGCACGGCGGGCAGGACAGCACCCCGCGACGACGCTCAGGTTCCTCGGGGCGTTGGAACGGCGTGGCATGGTCGTCGTGAGGCAGCAGTTGTACCGATTGGCCGTGGCCACACTGGGGATGGCCCACGGTTTCCTGAGCCTGGACCCGCTATGTCAGGCCGCGCGTCAGGTGCTGCAGGAGCTCGCCACGGCGACCAAGCTGGCGGCGACCCTCTACGTCAGGAGTGGGGCCGACAGGGTTCTGGTGATCCGTATCGAGGGCGGCGAGCCGTTGCGCTATCAGCCGCCGGTCGGCCGACGTCTGCCGCTGGTCACGGGCGGGGGCATCCCTATCGCGGCTCAGCTTTCCGACGCCGATATCGAACGCCTGCTTGGACCGAACGAGACCTTCGTAACCTCGGGAGGGGTCGTCTACTCCCGTAAGGAGCTGCGTGAGTTCATTGTTGCGGCGAAACGCGATCACGTACACCTTTCCAACGCCCAGTGGAATGTCGGCGTATCGTCGATCAGCGCGGCGGTCATCGGACGCGACGAACCAGCTCTTGCCTCGATCTCGCTGTCGGGCCCCAGCGAACTGGTGTTCCCAGACCGGCTCCTTCGTGCTCGTGAGGAGTTGCTCCGCGCCACGTTCGCATTGAGCCATCGATTCTGAGCAGTCTGGCTGGTGAACGACCCAGTTCCTTTTGGGGGAGTTCACGAATTTCGGCTCTGCAACGAAGACGGTGGTGGTGAAGGGGTGCAACCTGGCGGACCGGGTGTTCGTTGGCGTGATGCTGGGGCCTCCGCGGTTGTTCGCGGAAATCTGGCCTCCGTGATGGCGGACGCCGGACAATTCGCCTCGGCCGTCCGCGCCTATAAAGAATTGTTGGCGGACGTTCTGGCAGCTCTTGGGGCGGACCATGAAATCGCGCTGACGACGCGCCTTAACCTCGCCGCAACCGAGGAAGAATCGGGTGACCGCGGCCGCCTCGTGCAGCTCGCGGCCCACCCCCTGGAGGCCGGCGAGCAGGACGACTGTGGTCTGCGGCATGCCGGCCCAGTCCCCGACGAGGATCACGGCGGGCAGTGCCGTGTTGAAGTCGCCGAGCCAGTTGGTCCGCAGCCCGTCGGCGCCGATCCGGTGGAAGAACTCGTTGAGCAGGCCGGCGTCCGGGTGGTAGACGAGCTTCCAGAGGATGCCGACCACGACCGGCGGCATCGCCCACGGCACCACGGCCAGCACCCGGGCCACGCCCCGGAACCGCAGCTGCTGGTTGAGCAGCAGGGCCAGCCCGAGGGCGAGCAGGAACTGGAGCACCGTCACCCCGACCGCCCAGAGCAGCCCGATCTTGAACGAGTTCCAGAACAGCTCGTCGCCGAGGAGTTCGCGGTAGCTGGCCAGGCCGGTGAAGGACACCTCGACGTTGCGCCCGGCCCGGGCGTCGGTGAAGCCGAGGTAGATGCCGCGCAGCAGCGGAAACACCGACAGCACCAGGATCGGCAGCAGCGACGGCAGGAGCAGCAGGTAGATGGCGGTCCGGTCGGAACGGAACCGGCTCGGCCGGCGGGCCGGTCCGGCCCGTTCGACGTCCGGCCGCTCGGCCAGCGTGGTCATGAGGTCACCCCTTCGCTGGTCGGGTGGGTGGTCGGCGGGGCGGCTGGCCGGGGTGCCGGCAGCGGCGTGCCACTGGACGCCCGGATGGCGAGGCTGGGTGGCACCTGCTCGCGCCGGGGCGGCAGGGTCGGGTCGGCGATGCGTTGCAGGAGCAGCTCGGCGGCCCGTCGACCGCGCTCGGCCGAGCCGAGCGAGACGCTGGAGAGCTGGGGAAACATCATCCGGGCCAACTCGGTGTCGTCCATGCCGACGACGGCGACGTCCTGCGGCACCGGGCGCCCGGCGGCGAGCAGGGCGTGCAGCGCCCCGACCGCGATGAGGTCGTTGGCGCAGACCAGGGCGTCCGGGTCGGCACGGGCGAGCAGCCGCTCGGTGGCGGCCCGGCCGGCGGCGTACTGGAAGTCGCCGACCTCGATCAGGTCCTCGTCGAGCCGGATGTCGTGTCGCGCCAGCGCTGCCCGGAAGCCGGCGTCGCGCGCGGTGCCCGGGACGGTGTCGAGCGGGCCGTTGACGAAGCCGATCCGGCGCCGGCCGCTGGCGATGAGGTGGTCCACGGCCAGCGCCACACCCTGCCGGGAGTCGGTACGCACGTTGTCGACCGCGGCGTCCGCGCCGAGCTGGCCGACCACCACCACCGGCACCGGGCTGTCCACCAGCGCGGTCAGGTGGTCGTCGGTGACCCGGATCGGGGAGACGATCATCCCGTCCACGTAGCGGTTGGCCAGCCGGCGCAGCAGGGCGGTCTCGTTGTCGATCCGTCCGCCGGTGGCGTGCACCAGCAGCTGCCGCCCGGAGGAGGCGACCACGGACTCGATGGCGCGCATCATCTCGACGTAGACCGGGTTGCCGATGTCCTCGACGGCGAGCGCGACGAGGCCGGTGCGCTGGGACTGCAGCGACCGGGCGATCGCGTTCGGCACGTAGCCCACCTCGGCCGCCGCGGCGCGTACCTTGCGGATCGTCTCCGGGCTGCCGCCGATGCCGTTGAGCACGCGCGAGGCGGACGCGATGGAGACACCGGCGCGGGCGGCGACCGTGTGCACCGTGGGCCGGCCGTCAGCCGGTTCCTGTAAACGTTTACGACCCACGTTCGACACCTCCACCCGGTTGCTGTAAACGTTTCCGGGAGTCTGCGCCGCCCTTGGCGGAGAGGTCAAGGGCTCGTTACGAAAACGTTTCCAACAGTCGACGGGCGGACCCGCCTCGCTGATCAAGAGATTCGCGTCATCCCGCCCGGCGTGTCCTGACGCAAACCTCTTGGTCAACGGCGGGTGGACGGCCCGACGGTGAGGGTGATCTCGCGGCCCGGCCACCGGGAGCGGAGGCGTCGGTCGTGGCTGGCGACGATGATGGCGCCCGGTCCGGTGCCCAGGGCGTCCTCCAGCTCGTCGCAGAGCCGTGGGGAGAGATGGTTGGTCGGCTCGTCCAGCAGGAGCAGGTCCGGCGGGTTGGCGACGAGCACCGCGAGAGCGAGCCGACGGCGCTGGCCGACCGACAGGTCCGCCGCCGATCGGTCGAGATCCCTGGGCACGAGCAGCCCGAGTGACGACAGCGGCACCGCTTCGGCGCGCTCGGCACCGACGGCACGACCGAAGACGTCCCGGGCGGTCCGCGACGGATCCTCGAAGGTGGTGTCCTGGGTGAGCAGACCGACGCGCAGGTCCGGCCGCCTCCAGACGGCTCCGGTGCCACTGACGCGTCCGGCGAGGACGGCGAGCAGAGTGGACTTGCCCGCACCGTTCGGGCCGCTCACCAACAGCCGGTCGCTGGCGGCGACCGCGAGGTGCGCCATCCACAGCCGATCGGGTATCCGCACCTGGCGCATCGTGGCGACGATGTCATCGCCGGCGCCGGTGGCGAGAACGGGTGCCTGGAAGCGCAGCGGCTCCGGTGGCGCGGCGACCTGGTGACGCTCCAGTGTCTCCAGTCGGCGGGTGGCGTCGCGGACACGGCGGGAGATCTGGTTCTGCACCCGGCCGGCGGTGTGCCCGTACCCCATCTTCTCGCTGTCGCGGGGGCCACGGCCGTGGGCGACCTGGTGCCCGGTCACCGCGGCGGCCTCGCGCAGTTCGGCGAGGAGCGCCTGCTCGTCGTCGTAGCGCCGGCGCCAACGGTCGGCCTCGGCCCGCTTGGCCGCCAGGTACGCGCTGTAGCCACCGCCGTAGCGGACCGGGCCCTCGACCGCCGGGTCCAGATCGATGACGTCGGTACACACCGCGTCCAGAAACGCCCGATCGTGGCTCGCCAGCACGACCACCCCGGGCATCGCGCGGAGTTGGTCCTCGCAGAACGCCGCCGCCGCGTCGTCGAGGTGGTTGGTGGGCTCGTCGAGCAGCAGCGCATCCGGCCGGCGGACCAGCATCGCGGCCAGCGCGAGGCGGCCCCGCTGCCCGCCGGACAGCTCCGCGAGCCGCCGATCGTGCGCGATCCCGCCGAGGCCGAGGCCGGCGAGCACGGTCTCGGCACGCCGGTCGGCGTCCCAGGCGTCCCGGTCCTGCGCCCGCTGCAGGGCCGCACCGTACGCCGCCAGCAGCTCGGCGTGCCGCTCGGCGCCCTCCGGTGCGTCGGCCAGCGCGGCGCCGAGCCGGTCCAGCTCGGCGAGGTCCGCCCGGGCCTCGCGCAGCGCGTCGTCCAGGACCGTGGCGACCGTCGCGGACGCGGCGTAGGGCATCTCCTGGTGCAGGAAGCCGAGATCCGGTGGGCGCGCGACGGTGCCGGAGTCCGGTTCGTCGACGCCGGCCAGGACCCGCAACAGGGTGGTCTTGCCGGTGCCGTTCTCACCGATCAGGCCGATCCGGTCGCCGGGCGCGGCGGTCAGGGAGACACCGTCGAGCACCCGGCGCGTACCCCGGATACGAAGAAGGTCATGGGCGATGAGGGCGGGTCGAGCAGACATGAAGACCTCGGAGAAGGAAGATCCGGGCGCACACAGGTGGCCCGGCGGGAGCAGGGCATGACGACAGAGGCCGCGGCGACGGCAGCGCGATCACGCGCCCGTCGGCGGCCGGTCCGGGCTCTCACCCGGAGATGTCGTCGTCACCTGCCACGCTTGCTCCGATCTCCAACAACTCGGGCGAAAGGATAGCTCAGCGCGGACGCTCAGCTCTCGGTGTGGCGCGGCACGACCTCACCCTCCGCCCATGCTCGACGAGCTGTTGTCCGACGAGTTGCCCGGCCTCGACGTGTACCGGCCCGCCCGCCGCCCAGACCGCGCACGGCGTCCCAACACGCTGATGATCGTCAGCAGCAGCGCGGCGAAGAGCAGGATCGAACCGCCCAGCAGCGCTGCGATCATTCCCACCGACATGGTCGACCACCCCTCTCCGGGCCAGCACCCGTGCGGCCGCAAAGGAGATCCTGACACGGTCAGGCGGTGCGGGAACCCGCCCGCAGGGAATCGATGGTGAGGTCCAGGGCGGCCTCAAGGTGATCGATCTTCCCGGTGGCGAGCAGCAGCAGGACGCCGCCCTGGATGCCGGCCAGCAGCGCCGCGGCGGCACGGTCGGCGTCGACCTCGGGGGCGATGTCCCCGGTCGACTGCATGTGCCGGATGCCCTCGGTGATCGCCTTCTGCCAGCGCCGCATAAGCCCGGCCACCACCGCCTGCGCGCCCGGCCCACGCCGGCCCGCCTGGCCGAGCAGACCGTTGAGCGGGCACTTCACGCCCTGCGCGAGGTAGCGCTCGATGAGCCGGTCGCGCCATGCCAGCCACGCCGGCCAGGACGTCAGGTTGCTGAGCATCGGCTCCTGGTCGATGAGCACCTGGTCGGCCTCGTGCTGGGCCACGGCGAGCAGCAGCTCGTCCTTGCCCTCCGGGAAGTAGTGGAAGAGCTGGCCCTTGCTGGTGCCGGTGCGGGCCATCACGTCCTCGAGGCGTGTCTCGTCGACGCCGCGCTCGCGGATCTCGGCGGCGGCGCCGGCGACGATCCGCGCCCGGGTCGCCTCGCCCTTGCGGGTCAACGCGCGCGTCATGAAACCTCCGTCACCGCCTCCTCGTCTGGACCTGGCGGTTCAACCGTAGCTCGCTCTTTGGACTTGCGGGTCCATTTTTGCCGAGCAAAAGTCTGGGCCACGCGGTCCGCTCCGGGCCGGCGAGCGATCGGAAGGACGCAACGATGAACCAGTACTACCTGCTCGGGCGGTCCGGTCTGCGGGTGAGCCGACTGGCGCTGGGCACGATGAACTTCGGCGTGGACGGGTTCCACGCCGCGTACGGCAGGACCGAGGAGGAGGCGGAACCGATCTTCCGCCGTTACCTGGAGGCGGGCGGGAACCTCATCGACACGGCGGACTTCTACACCGCCGGTGAGAGCGAACGCATCCTCGGCCGCCTGATCGACCGGGCCGGTGTCCGGGATCGGCTCGTGCTCACCAGCAAGGCCACCAACACCATCGACCCGACCGACCCGAACGCCAGCGGCAACGGTCGCAAGCACATCGTGCGGGCCGTGGAGGCCTCGCTGCGCCGGCTCGGCACCGACTACATCGACCTGCACCTGCTGCACACCTGGGACCGGATCACACCGGTCGAGGAGGTCGTGCACACCCTCGACGACCTGGTACGCGCCGGCAAGATCCGGTACGCCGGGCTCTCCGACGTACCGGCCTGGTACGCGGCACGGGCGCAGAGCTACGCCGAGGCGCGCGGGCTGGCCCCGATGATCACCGTGCAGCTTCCGTACTCCCTGGTCGCGCGCGACATCGAGGCGGAGTACGTGTCGATGGCCCAGACCCTCGGCATGGGCCTCACGGCGTGGAGCCCGATCGGCGGCGGTCTGCTCAGCGGCAAGTACCGGCGGACCGGCGAGGGCATGAGCGGGACCGGCCGGTTGACCAATCCCGACGCCCCGGGTCGAGAGATCAACCCCAGAGACTGGCAGGTGATCGAGGCGCTCGAGGAGGTGGCGGCGGAGCTGGGCCACAGCATGGCCCAGGTCGCGATCAACTGGGTGGCGACCCAGCCGGCGGTCGCCTCGGTGGTCATCGGGGCGAGCAGCCCGGAGCAGCTGGACAGCAACCTCGGCGCGCTCGACTTCGAGATCCCGGCGGACGCGCGTCGCCGGCTCGAGGAGGCCAGCGCACCGCAGGTCGGGATGCCCTACGGGATGTTCACCCCGCAGTACCAGTCCTGGGTCGTGAGCCCCGGCCTCGGCATCGGCGACAAGCCAGCGGGATACGCCCCGCCGGTGTTCAACGGCGCCACCCCGCCCGTCAACTGACGGAGCACGACAATGGCACAGGGCCTTCGCGGCGACAGCATCGCCGCGAAGGCCCCGTTGCGTGCACCCGCCGGCTCGCCGCCGCAGGATCGGGAGCGAAGGGTCAGACGACGGAGACGGCGACCAGGGCGACGGCGGAGCCGGCGAACACCACCGCGTTGCGGAGGTAGGTCTGGGCGCGCACCCAGCGCGGGAAGGCGCCCTCGGCGGCCGCGAGGAAGGGCTCGACCTGGATGCGGGTCAGCTCCGGGTCGCCCTTGCGGCGGAAGGCGGCCTGGACGGACTTCACGGCGGTGCGGTTGCTGTAGACGATCACCACGTTCATCAGCACGACCAGCGAGGAGAAGATCCAGGTCAGCAGCTGGGCCGGGTCGGCGCCGGCGAGGTTCAGGGCCGCGGTGGCGGTCATCACCGCGGCGACGGCCACCGGGGCGGCGGTCTCGTGGCCACCGGCGTCGAACCGGAGCCTGTTCTCCTCCAGGATCCCCGGGCGGACGTTCTGGCGGCGGAGCTCGGCCTCCGCGGCGGCCTTCGCGACCGGGCCGAAGCGGTGACGGACCAGCGGGATGCTGACGAAGGCTGCGGCGACGAGCAGTTGCATCACGGCGGCGAGGGTGTTCACGAGGGTCTCCCTTGAGTTGCACATTGTTCAAGTAGCTGGCGGTGATGACGGTAGCGGACGAATTGAACAATGTGCAAGACGGTCGTTGAACTTTGTGCAAGCGGGTGCGTACCGTGAGGGGCATGGCACGCGACACCCTCACCCGAGACCAGATCGTCCGCACCGCCGTCGAACTCCTCGACGACGAGGGCCTCGAAGGCCTGAACATGCGCGCCCTGGGCAAACGCCTCGACTCGGCTGCCACGGCCATGTACTGGCACGTCAAGAACAAGGACAACCTCGTGCTTCTCGCCACCGACCGGGTGTGGGGCGAGCTCACGCTGCCCGACCTGGACGCGGTCGACTGGCGGACCGCGGCCACCGCCATGGCCGTCGACCTGTACGAGATGTTCACCCGGCACCCCTGGCTGGTGCAGGCCTTCGCCGCACACGTCCTCTACGGGGAGGGCAAGGCACGGCACGACGACCACACGCTCGCCGTCTACGAGGCCGCCGGCTTCCGCGGCGCCCAGGCCGACCAGGCCGCCTCCACGGTCTTCACCTACGCCCTCGGCAACGCGGCCGGCGCCGCCGCGACCGCCTCGCTCACCCGGAAACTCGCCCGGGACGACACCACCGCCGAGGAACAGTTCCAGGACGCCATGACCAGGGCCCAGGAGATCGCCATGCGCTATCCCCGCCTGCGCGCGCGCCTGGAGACCCCGGCGGCGGCCACCTATGCCGCCGCTCCCGACCGGGCCTTCGAGTTCGGTCTCCAGGCCCTCCTCGACGGCCTGGAGCGGCAACGGGCTGGGAGTTGAACAAGGCCCAGACGCGACCTCGCCGGCCGGTTTTTCCAGCGTGTCCCCACGACCGTGGGCCAGCAGGCGCCCAGTGCCGCCGTCGTCCGACGGCTACTCGGCCGCGCCGGTCGTCCGGGCGAGTCCGGACGTCGGCACCGGGTCTCCCTCGTACAGCGCGACGTACCGCCGGCGCAGGTCGGATCCGTCGGTGCCGAGCGCGCCGAGGTCCAGCACGTCGTGGCGGACGCCCAACGACTCCGGCAGTTCGCAGACCCGCAGTGGGATCGCGTTCGCCTCGGCGATCCGGGCCGGCACCGTCACCGCCGCACGCCGGTCCACCACCCCGTCGAGGGGACTGATCGCGACCGCCGCGGTCAGCAGACCGGTCCGTCGTGGTGGGCGCGGGAAATCGCGCGCGATCGCCAGGTACTGCGCGACCGCGGACAGGGAGTAGCCGCGCGAGGTGACACGGTCGGGCAGGATGCGGCGCCCGTACAGCAGGATGAGCGGCTTGACGGCGAACGCCGGCGCCTGACGCGGGTCAGGGCCGAAGAACGGCGACAGCAGCAGCAGACGCCGCACGACGTCGCCGCGGACCTGGGCCAACCAGGCGGCCAGAACCCCGCCGCCGGAGATCCCCACGACACCGACCTCGTCCCCGAGACCCGCCGCGACGGTCAGCGCCTCGGCGGCGTACGCGGTCAGGTCACCGGCCTCGACCTGATGATGGGCCCGCCGGTCCACCGTGCCGTGGTGGGGAGCGCGCGGAACCCAGACGTTGTAACCACGGGCGAAGAGCTCCTCGGCCATCTCGTCGAACTGGTCCGGCGCGTGGGTGTATCCGTGCAGCAGCAGCACCGCCCGGTCGGTACGGGAGCCGTGGCTCAGCAACCGGCTGCGCGACTCCGGCCGGAGCAGCGGATCCGCGGCCTCGGCCGAGACGATGGTCTCGGCGACGCGGGTGGCGGCGGCGAAGTCGAGCGCGTCCGCGGGCGCGCTACGCGGCTCACGGCGGCGCGACGGCCAGAGAAGGCGCCCGACGACTGCCGCCACGACGAGCGTCAGCCCGTCGCCGATGAGCGCGACCCAGTAGTCGAGGAAGGTGTGGTGCCCACCGAACAGGTCCATCGACGTCAGGCCTGGTGGCAGGGGTTGACAACGATCTTGGACACGGCCAGATCCTCCCACCGGCCGTTCGGTCGATGCGGCGGTGGGTAGGGGTACGCCCTGGTGGCGCCAGGGCGTACCCCCGGTCGGTCAGCCCAGGCGGCCGGCGGCGGCGACCGCCGGATCGGGCGGCGTGCCGGTCGCCGGCGCGAAGAGGACCCGCGAGCGCAGCTGTCGGAACCCGGTCCGTTCCAACTCCGCCAGCACCGCCACCCGGTGGGCGTCCACGTCGGCGATCACCTCCCGCGCGCCACCGGCTGCCAGCACCCGGACCGCCTCGACCAGCAGCTCACTCCGGACGGCCTCGTCGAGCAGACCGAGGTAGGCGATGAGCGGGTAACAGGCGTCGCCCGCTGGTCCGACAAGCCCGACCGGCACGCCGTCGTCCAGCGCGACCCGCCAGTCCCCCGCCGGACCCCGCAGCCAGGCCAGCGGGTCGGTGGCCAGGTCGACGCCGCCGACCGCCCGCGCTATCTCCACACCGGTCAGCACGTCCGGCTCGGCGATCCGGGCGACCAGTGCGTTGATCTCGGTCGGGTCGGCGGCCGGGCGGAAGGCGTACCGCCCGGAGGTGGCCGGCAACGGCGTGCCCGTCCAGGAGCATCTCAGCCGCTCCCCCCGCTCGACCAGCCCGGCGAGCCGAGCCGCCGCCATCGGCGCCTCCACCACGGCCAGCACCTCGGGCCGCCGCCGCCAGTGCGCCGGCATGGCGGCGAAGTACAGGCCGGGACCGCCCAGCGCCTCGTGGGCGGCGCGCAGCAGTGCCGCGCCCACCTCCGGCTCGGCGTCCAGGTCGAACCGCTCCAACCAGGGCGCACCGACGGCACCCGGCGGAAGGAGCCAGGCCGCCCGGGCGACCACCCGGCCGCTTCGGAGGGCGACCCAGGTGGTCTCGGGTCGGTAGCCGCCGCCGGCGATCCCGTCGGCGTAGCCGACCTTGCGCAGTTGGGGCAGCGGATCGGGCATGGAGTCGAACATGTGTTCCTCGCCCGCGACGAGCGGACGGATGACCAGGTCGGTCATAGGTTGATCCTCCGGAAAGCGAGCGCCCCGGGTCAGATCCGCGTGGACGCCGGGGCGCGGAGGGGGCGCAGAACATCGGACATTGTTCTGACCTCCTCCCGGCTCGACGGCGTGCCCCAGAACCTATCCGAGGTTCTCGCCGGCGGCAAGACGCGCTCGGGCTGCCGTGCCCGCGCGGAGAGGTGTACCCCGAGGCCGGCTACAGCTGCGGATTGGTTTCCGGTCCGCGCCGGTGGGCGAACCCGTCGGAGATGGCGATCCCGGCCAGGATCGACCCGGCGGTGACAACCGCCGCGATCGGCGGAAGGAACACCATCGGCGGCGCGGCCACGACCAGCGCCAGCGCCCCGAGCAACAGCACCCGGCAGCGCGCCCCGGTGCGGGACAGTTGCTCCAGGTAGGTCCGCCCGATCAGGAACAGCGCCGGGCCGCCGAAGATGACGACCACCAGGGCCCAGTCGATCGGCGGATCCGGGTCCTCCATGATCTGTCCGAAGCCGACCGCGAGGCAGATGATGCCGCCGACGATGAGCAGCAGGCTGAAGCTCGCCCACCGGGACAGTTGCATCCCCTCCCCGGCCGAGCTGGCGGTCGTGTCCCGACCCGGGCCCGCGTGGTAGAAGTAGATCCGCCAGAACGCCACCACCGCCACGAACGCGGCGACAAGGGTGATGGTCCGCAGGGTCGAGAAGCCCGGGAAACTGATGGTGAGGCCGGCTTCGAGCACCACCTCGGCGAGCGCGATCATGAAGAACTGGTTGTACCGCTCGGCGAGGTGCATGTAGGAGACCCCGGACAGGGCGTTGCGGCGTGCCCCGGCAATCCCGAGGGCGGGCCAGTTGGTGGCCGCCCCGACGACCTCGATGGAGAGGGCGACGGTCCAGAAGACGCCGCGGCCGAGCCCTCCGCTGATGCCGCCGCCGATCCACAGCACGCCGGACACCGCGTGCCAGCTCAGCACCCGGGCCGAGACCTCCCGTATCGGATGGCCTCGCAGGGCCCACGTCAGGTAGAGCGGGCGGCCGACCTGAATGAGGACGTACGCGCACGCGAAGATCACACCGCGCTGCCCGAACGCCTGGGGCAGGGTGACCGACAACACCAGCGTGCCGAACATCGTCGCGAGCAGGAGGATCTGGATGTCGGTTCGGCGCGGGTCGTAGGTGCTCGCCATCAGGGCGTTCAGCGACCAGATCATCCACATCGCCGCGAAGAACAGCAGCGTCTGACCCGCCTCCGACAGCAGCGAGTGCCGGACGATGGTCAGGTCGTCGGCGACCCGTCCGGCGAGACGGGCGAGCGCGAAGACGTAGACGATGTCGAAGAGCAACTCCAGGACGGTTGCCCGTTGCGGGCTCCTGCTGTCCCCGAGCCCTCGGAACGCCGCGCCCGTCAGCACGGAGGGGTTCAGCTACCGGCCAGGGCCGCCGGCACGGGCACCGGGACGTCCAGCTTCCAAGCCTGGTGGCGATGCTCGGTGCTCTGCCCCGCCGCCATCGCCCCCGCGCCTCCTCGCCGACCGGTCCAGCCTCATCTGTGATGAGGCATTTTATCCCGGTATTTACCCCGCCTTGACGGTTATCGCGAATACGCCTTCGGTGACGGTCCAGCCCCCTCACCGCGCTGCGCGAGGGGCCGGGGTCGGTTCGACCCGGTCCGTCGCGCGGCCCTCGGCGGTACGCCGGATCATGCGGGTCGTCACCCTCCGGTAGGAGCGCGGGTCGACGGGCAACAGCCACTGTCGGGCCCGTGCCAACCGGCCGAGGTTGAGCCCCAGCTCATCGAGCACCTCGTCGATGTTGTGCATCGAGAACGGGATGACGTTCGTGCCCCGGGCGTGCCGCCCGCTGGTCCGCGCCGCCATCCAGGCCACCCGCGTGCGAACCTCCTCGCGCATCCGCTCCCGGGGCGGCAGTGCGATCCCGCCCCGCAGGTGGGCGGCGGTCCAGACCGCGGCCATCTCCGCGCTCAGCGGACTGAAGAACGAGGAGTTGTAGCCGGCGAAGGTCAGGCGTGGGACGTCGATCGGCAGGATCTGCCGGTAGAGCATGAAGTTGCCGGCGGCGTCCTGGAGCCGGGCGTGCAGCGCGTCATCGAAGAACGGAACGTGCTGCCGGAAACCGGTGCCACAGATCACCAGGTCCGCGGCGAGCACCGTGCCGTCGTCGAGGCGGGCGGCCGGTCGACCGTCGTCGACCAGGAGTTCTCTGATCGTCCGGTCCCGGTGGACGGTGATGTGGCCGTCCGCGACGCGCTCGAAGAAGCCCTCCGTCGCGAGGCTGACGGTGCTGCGGGCGATGTCCTGGAAGGTGCCGTTCGGCACGAGGCCCAGCTCGCGCAGCTTGAGCTGCCTGGTCGCGACCGACCCGACGCTGTCGAGCATGGTACGGCGCAGACCGTCTCCCGGACCGTGCAGGAACCACTCGACGCCCTTCAGGCTGAGGTAGCGGAACAGCGCCTCACCCATCCTGGTGAGCAGGAGGTACTTGTAGTTGAGTAAGTTGCCGAGCTTCCTGGGCATCTTCCAGAGCAGCTCGCGGGCGACGAGGTGGGTCTGGGCGGCGACGTCGCTCAGCGGGACCGCCACGTCGCAGGAGGACTTGCCGTAGCCGACGACGAGGACGTTCTTTCCCCGGGCCGCCGCGAGGTCGTGGAAATCGCCCGCGGCCAGGACCCGTCCTCCGGCGGCGGTGAAGTCCTCGCGTCCGTCGAAGGACGGGACGAGAGGATCGGAGAAGATGCCGTTGGCGACGATGAGGTGGTCGTACCGCTCCACGGTCACCGGGTCCTGACCCGTCGGGCGCGACGCGAGCAGCCACCCGGTCTCGTCGTCCAGGAGTGCCGCGGAGACGACCTCCGTGGAGAGACGCAGGACAGCGTCGAGCCCGAACATCTCCACGTAGCTTTCCAGGTACTGCTGGACCTGCTCGCCCGTCGGCCACTGCGGGTAGTGCGCGGGCATGGGGAGGTCGGAGAGGTGGTAGGTGCCCTTGTCGTTCTGGGTACGAAGGCCGGGATACCGACGGGTACGGCTCCACACTCCGCCGACGTCGGGCGCCTTCTCGAACACGGTGACGTCGAAGCCACTCTGCCGCAGCACCTTCGCTGCGCTCAGGCCGGCGAATCCAGCGCCGACGACGGCGATCCTCATGGCAGCCTCCGGAGAGTGTGTGTGACCCGCTGGCGAGGTACCGCGGCAGCAGAGGCGCTGGCGGTGTCAGCACGCTAACGGGCACGGCGGACGGGCCGCTATCCGCCGTGCGCGAGGTGTGTCCGCCGCGCGCAGCCGGCACCCGAGCCGTTCCTTGTCGGGTCGGCGGCTTTCCCGTGCTGCCCGCCCGGGTCGCGTCCTAGGGTCAGCGCAGCGGGACGCCCGGGAGGTGTCGGATGGATGCCGTGACGGTCAGGACCGACGACGTCGAGCACGCTCGTGCCGAGGTGGGTCGCGTCTTCTGCCCGCACCGGCTCACACCACAGGCGGGTGTCCGCGACGTTCGACTGCGGATGGCGGCCCGTCGCGCGGGAGGCGTGGGCGTCATCGACCTCGACTACGGCCAGGCGGTCCGGATCCAACCCGGCCCGCTGGAGACCTTCTACCTCGTGCAGATCCCCCGCAGCGGCAGCACGATGGTGCGGCACGCCGGCCATAGCGTGACCTCGACGCCCGACGTCGCCTCCGTCCTCTCCCCCTACGACGCGTCCGACATGCACTGGTCCGCGGGTTCGCCGCACCGGATCTTCTACGCCGACCGGCGCACCGTCGACCGGGAACTCGCCCGCCTGCTGGGCCGGCCGGTGGACGGCCCGGTCCGCTTCGACATCGGCATGACCATGACCACGGCCGCCGCGATGGCGTGGGCACGCGGTGTGGACTTCCTCGCCGACGAGCTGTCGCAGCCGATGGACGCCTCCCTGCTCGACCACCCTCAGGTCGCCGCTCGGTTCCAGCAGGGACTCATCGGCAAGTTGTTGCTGGCCCACCGGCACACCCATTCCGACCAGCTCGCCGAGCCGGCACACCACACGGCCGCCGGGCGCCTCGTGCGCCGGGCCTGCGCCCTGATCGCGGACCACCACGGCGAGGCGCTGACGGTCGGGGATGTCGCGGAGGCGCTCCGGGTGAGCGTACGAACGCTGCAGGACTGCTTCCGCCGCGAGTTGCAGACGACGCCGACGGCGTACCTGCGCGCATGCCGGCTCGATGCGGTCCACCGTGCGCTGCGCGCGGCCGGCCCCGGCGCGTCCGTGACGACCGTTGCCCTGCACCACGGGTTCGTCCATCTTGGCCGCTTTGCCGGCGACTACCGGGTGCGCTTCGGCGAGTCGCCGTCCACGACCCTGCGCGGCTGAGGTCTCCGGCTGCCGGGTCGCTCGGCCGTCAGCGGTGCATGTGCAGGCGGATCGTGGTGGCACCCGGCACGGTGTGGACGCGCACGAGATCGCAGAGCTGGTTGACCAGGAGGAGCCCGCGGCTGCCGGGCTGCTGCGGCGGCACCGGGATCCGGCCGGCGAGTGGATTCGTGATGTGCCCGGTGTCGGTGAGCTGGCAGACCAGCCGGGTGTCGTCGGTCCAGACCGCGAGGGTGCCGCCGCCGGCGGTGTGCTTGATCGTGTTCGCGGCCAGTTCGCTGACCGCCAGGGTGAGGTCGGAGACCCGGTCGGGGGGCAGGCCGGCCGCGGTGGCCTCGGCGGTCACCACCCGACGGATGGCCGAGAGGGCGTGCAGGTCGATGGTGATGGTGGTCGCCTGGGCGGGCGGGTCCTGCAGCGGCAGATTGAACCCCGCGGCCACCGCGACCGGGTCGGCGTAGTGCGGGCTCTCCCGCACCACGCTGCCCAGCTGGACGACGGGATGGGTGCGGTGGGCGTCGTCGAGCCAGCGTCGGTCCAGGTGACGGGTGTCGTAGGGGCAGAGGATGGTGGCCGGCCGGCCGGCGAACGCGGCGTTGATCAGTGCCTCGTGCTGGGCGCAGGCGGGGTACTCGGTCGCGGTACGGCCGGCCCAGATCGGTTCGCCGATGATGCGCACCCGCTTCCCGGCGTGGGCGGCGGCGAAGGCGAGCAGGACACCCGGAATGATCCGGCCCGGGTTGCGCCCGGCCACGCTCATGTCGTGCAGCTGCACCCTGCCCGCGTCGGTGCCGAGCGCGGCGCGGATGTGGTCGAGGTTGTCCCCCGGGACGGCGACCATGACCGGCTCGTCGGCGGCGAGGCCGGCCTGGATGAACGGCAGCGTGCCGGCCAGGTAGTCATCGCGGTAGGCGTAGAAGAGAGCGGGGTGCGCGAAGCTGTCGGTCCTGGTGGCGACGGAGATACTCAAGCTGCGGCCTCCGAGGTGCGTGATCCGGCCGCCGCGTCGGCTCCGGCAGGATCAGTCCGGGGACCTGCGTGGCACCGGTCAGGTGCACTGTATGGGCGACAGCTCTGGAACAGCCGGTCAGAGTCGTTCACGGGACACGTCTGTTGGCCGAGTGGATGGCGAGCAGGGCGATGTCGTCGGTGGCCTGCTCGCCGGCGAGTGTGGTCATGACACGGGCGCAGACTTCCTCGGCGAGACCTGGTTCAACGGCTGCACAGAGCCGGTCGATGCCGACGTCGATGACCTCGCCGCGGCGTTCGACGAGCCCATCGGTGTAGCAGATCAGCAGGGCGTCGGAGGGGAACGCGACGTCGGTGCACCGGCGGGCCGGCTGACGTGAGCCGACACCCAGGGGAAGATCGACGGGAATCTGCAGCGTCTCGGCGGGGTGTCCTGGCCCGGCCAGGACGGGTTGCAGGTGGCCGGCGAGGGAAACCCGGATGACGGTGCGGTCCGGGGAAATCATGGCGTAGAGGACCGTGGCGAGGTTGCCGGTCTCGAAATGCTGGATCTTGCGGTCGAGCAGGGTCAACGCAGTGGCCGGGTCGTCGCAGACCAGCGCGTAGGCGCGCAGTGCGCTGCGGAGACGCCCCATGACGACCGCCGAGCGCAGGCCGTGCCCGGACACGTCGCCGATGACGACACCCAGCCAACCGGAGGGCAGGGTGAACACGTCGTACCAGTCGCCGCCGACGCCGGCGTCGTGGCCGGGCACGTAGCGGGCTGCCATGTCCACACCTGGCGCGTCGGGCAGGTGGGTGGGTAGCAGGCTTCGTTGCAGTGCGAGGGCGGCGCTGCGGTCGAGGCCACTGGCCCGGGTCCGGCTGGCGAGGCTCGCCCGGTCGGCGGTGAGTTGCAACAACTGCACGTCGTCACCGGTGAATTGGTGCCGCCGCAGGCAGCCGACATGCAGGACGCCGATCAGCTCGCCGCCGGCGAACATCGGCACACCCAACAACGAGCGGACTCCGCGACCGAACAGAGCCGGGTCGTCCGCGGCGGTGACGTTCTCCACCAGGACGGGCTGCTTCTCCTGGGCGATCCGGCCGGCGAAGCCGCTGCCGACGGGGATCCGCGCACCTTCGCGGACGTCGTCCCCCAGGCCCTTCGTCGCGGTGGTCACCAACTGCTGGGCGTGCAGGTCCAGCAGCAGGATGGCCGCGGTGTCAACGCCCAGCACCTCGCGGATACGATCAACCAGCTCTTCCAGAAGGTCGTTGACGTCGAGCTGGGACAGCGCGGCGTCGGTAACCGCCTCGATGCGACGCAGCCGCTCGTCGCTCCCGCTCCCCTGCACGTCAATCACGGCAGGAAGCCTAACCCTTGCCCGGCCAGGAGCAGGTCATGAGGACGTCCCGTATCGGTCCGGCCCGTCGAGCGCCCATCAGTCACCCTGGGAGACGGAACTGACCCACCGGGTCGATCATCACGACCATTTGACGCTTTTCACCGTTTTTGACCGATGCCTGGTACGCCGAGAGCCGCCCCGGCCCACGTCAGCCGCACCGGCGCACGTCAGATGGCCGCTGCCTTGGCCACCTTCCACTCCCCGTCCACCGGGACCAGGGTGAGCACCACCCGGTTCTGGTCGACCTTCTCCCCGGCCGTGTTCACGTTGCGCCGGTACTGGTTGAGGTAGACGAGCAACTCGACCCGTTCGGCGGTCGCGGTCACCACGCCCGTCGCGGACACCTCCGCCGCCACGATCGCCTGCTGGGTGGCCGCGGTCTGCTTCAACGCCGTCGTGGTCTGCTCGTACTCCGTGCCGAACTGTCCGGTGGCGAAGGCGCGGCCGTTGGCGACGCTGTCGTCGAACGTGCGGTAGTCGTAGGAGAAGATCGCTTTGGCGGCGGCGGGCGCCGTGGCCAGCGCCTGGCGTACGGCGCTGTCCCGCCGCTCGGCGCGGTGGTCGCCCCACCAGCCGGCGCCGGCGACGGCGGCCGCGAGCACGATCGCGACGACCAGCGCCGGGACGAGCCGGATCCGGGTGGGGCGCAGCCGAGGAACGCGCGGCCGTCGCGGGAATCGGACCAGGGTACGCACGTGTCCTCCCTCTCTCATCCGACGAACTGCAGCCGCGACACGAGCCACCGCCCGGAGGCCTTGTCGTGGACGATGTCCAGCTGGATCCGGTAGTGCGACGGCCGTCCCTCGGGTGCCTTGATGTTCTTGACGGTGGCGTCGACGGCGACCAGTACGACCGCTCGACGGCGATCTCCAGAGACCAGCCCGGCCCGCAGCACCGTTCCGCGCGAGTCGACCTTGTTCTCCACGACCGCGGCGCGGACCTGCGACTGACCTCGGGTGAACTCGTCCTTGAAGTCGCCGGTGGCTCCGGCGGTGATCCGCTGGATGTCCCGGTCGACGCTGGCCGCGCTGACCGAGACAAAGTTGACGCTGGCCTGTTTGGCGGCGGCGAGGGCCTGCTGCCGGGCCTGGTCCGTCGCCCGGTCGACGTACCAGCGGTGCCCGGTCACGCCGCCGGCCACGACCGTGGCGGCGAGCACGGCCACGAGCAGGGTGATCAGCGACCGTCGCCGGGGCGCCGACGGAGCCCGCTCGCCCGTGCGACGGTCGCCCGAGCTGTCCTCCGGCGAGCTGTCCGCGCTCGCGGGGTCGTCTCCTCTCGCCGGGTCCGCGGCATCCGCCGGGTCCTCGACCGGCTCCTGGTCGAGCCGCTTCAGCAGGTCCTCGATCGGCTCGACCGGTCGGGGGAACTGGCGGGGCACGATCCGGCGTTGCGACGCGCGGCCGGGCGCCCCGGGCTTCGCCCCCTTGATGACTTTCAGCGTGTGGTCCCTCCGGGCCCGCATCTGCGCCTCCTTCTTCGCGTCGCTCACGGCGTCACCCCGGCCAGCAGCAACTGCTTCCACGACTGGTCCCCGGCCGTCCGGGACTGGCCCCCGGTGCCGCCGAACTGCAACGGCCGGCCGTCCGAGCCGAGCACCAGGCCGGTCGTCGGGTCGTACCCGGCGGTCGCGGCCCCGGCGGTCGGGGCGCCGCCGGACCGCCCCGGGTCGGGAGCTGGCTCCCGGCCGCCCGGTCGGGGGGCGTTGGCCGCGCCGCGCACGCTGGCGCCGGCCGCCCGCTCCCCCGCGTCGCAGGTGGTTCGCCCCCCGTAAACGCAGGACGGCGGATCGTCGACGTTGAGGACCAGGCCGAGGTGGGCGGTGCCGTCGCCCGGGGTGACGGTGAAACCGCCGGCGACGGCGATCGGGTACACCACCAGCAGTTGCTCGATGCCGGGCAGCCGCCGGGCGGCGATGCCGTTGACGGTCACCAGGTTGCCGAGCAGGGCGCCGACCGTCGGTTCCAGCCCCCGCAGCAACGCGACCAGTTCCCGACCGGCGGGAGGCCCGGCGGCGAGCAGCCGCCGCAGGTCGGGGTCGGCGGCGCGGACGGTGGCCGCCAACTGGGCAAGGCCCGCCGCCCACCGGCGCAGCGCCTGCGCCGACTCGGCCTGGGTGGTGAGCACGGTTCGCCCGTCGTTGATCAGCGCGAGGGTCTCTGGCAGGCGGGTGGTCGCATCGGTCAGCAGCGCGTCCCCGTCGTTCAGGATCCGGGCCAGGGCCAGCTCGTTGCCCTCGAACGCGGCGCCGAGTTCGGTGATCAGGACGGTGAGATCCTCCGGCCCGACGGAGCGCACCAGGGCGTCGAGGTTGCTCAGCAGGACCTCCGGCGCGAGCGGGACACCGGTCCGCTCGACCGGGATCACCGCGCCGTCGGTGAGGTACGGCCCGCTGTCGCGCTCCGGACGCAGGTCCACGTACTGCTCGCCGACGGCGGAGCGGTGCGCCACCACGGCCCGCAGGTCGTCCGGTACCCGGACGTCGCGCTGCAACCGTAGGTCGGCCCGGACCCCGTCACCGCGCAGGGCGACCGCGGCGACCCGGCCGACGGGCACGCCACGGTAGGTGACCGGGGCGTTGGGGAAGATGCCGCCCGCCCGGGCGAGGTCCAGGTGGACGACGTAGCTTCCGCCGAGCAGTCGGTCGCCCAGCCCGACGTAGCCGACGCCGACGTAGCTGACGCCGAGCACGCTCACCAGCAGGAACGCCAGCACCTGCACCTTCGCGGTACGTCCGATCATGGCTTCAACCCTTCGGACAGCAGGTCCGGCAGGGTACCGATCTGTCCGATCACCGCGCCGGTCAGCGGCAGGATGCACTGTGCCGCCAGGACCGTGCCGGCGGGCAGTTCGGTCCCGACGGGAAAGACCGTGCCCGGTGGCACGAGGCCCTTCGGCAGGATCAGCCCGCCGATGGGCACCTTCGAGCCGGGCTTGAGCAGGACGCAGCCCTCCGGCAGCAGACAGTCCTTCGGCGGCGTCCAGGTCGCGGGGAAGTTGAGCGGGTCGGGCAGGCACTTGAGGATCGGCAGGTCGGGCAGCGGGCGGGACCCGCCGCCGGGCCGCGGCACGGTCGGTGCGGCGCCACCGGCAGCCGGTGCCCCGCCGTGGGTGGCCCCCTTTGCCGGTGTGCGCGAACGGGCCGGCGCGGTGGGGGCGGCGGCGACCAGGTTCGCCAGGATCGACGCCGAGTCGAGGTCGGCGGTCATGGAGAGATTGACGAAGTCGCCGACGATCGCGCCGGTGACATTGGGTGGGAACGGGAACGACAGCATGAAGTCCAGCGACTTCGGCAGGTCGTTCCCGGCACGTGTCAGCTGCTCCAGGATCGGTTGCAGCGCCCGTACGTCGGCCAGCGTGTCGTCGCGGCTCCGGTTGACCACCCGGGTGCCGACGTCGCCCAACCGGTCCAGTGCGGTCAGCGCCCGGGTCAGTTGGGCGCGCTGCCCGGCCAGCACGGTCAGGCCCGGGGCGAGGGAGTCCACGGCATCGCCGAGCACCTGCTTCTGACGATCGAGCCGGCCGCTGAGCCGGTCCAGGGCGTCGAGGGCGCGGACCAGGTCGGCCTTCTGCTTGTCCAGCCCGCCAATGAACGTGTCCAGCTCGTCCAGCGCGTCCCGGACGGCGGGCTCCCGTCCGTCGAGTGCGGCGCCGAGCTCCTGGTTGATGGTTCTCAGCTGCGCCAGACCACCTCCGTTGAGCAGCAGCCCGAGGGCGGCGAGGACCTCCTCCACCTCGGCACCGCGAGCGGTCCGCGACAGCGGGATGAGGTCACCGTCGGCGAGTCGACCGGCGGCGGCGCCGGTGGGCGGCGGCGCGACCGTCACGTACTTCTCGCCCAGCAGACTGCTCTGCCGGACGGCGGCTGTCGCGTTGGACGGCAGATGGACGTCTGCGCCGATGCGCAGGGTGACCCGGGCGGTCCAGCCGGCCAGGGAGATCTTCTCCACGCTGCCGACCGTCACGTCGTCGACCTTCACGGCGGCCTGCGGCACCAGGTCGAGCACGTCGCTGAACTCGGCGGTGACGGCGTACCCGTCGCCCCTGGGGGCGCCGCCGGGCAGCGGCAGGTCGGCGAGGTCGGGCAGGCCGCACCCGGCCGGCAGGATCACCACCACGATCGCGCACGCCAGGGTCCGCAGGATGCGTGCGCTCATGACACACCCCGCAGGATGCCGCCGAGGGTGGGGTCGCTGGTGATGCCGGGGCCGCCCGGCGCCTGGTCGGGGATCGGCGCACCGGGGGAACTGAGGGGAGGTTTCCCCGGTGAGGACCCGCCGGTCGCCGGGGCGCCGGGCGGCAGCTTGAGGAGCTTGCGGAGTTGGTCGGTCATGGGCAGCCCGCGGGAGTGCAGGGTCTGCGCGAGTGCCCGGCACTTGGCGGGCACCTGCGCCCCGGGGAGCTGGTCCACTATCAGCGAGCAGGCGAAACCGGCGGGGTCGTAGGGACCCATCACGTTGTCGCGGGTGTCCAGGGTGCCGGAACGCGGGTTGTAGGCCAGGTTGAGGTTGTTCAGGGCCAGCGGGGCGACGTCGAGGATGTCGATGACGGCCTGTTGCTGGCGGACCAGGATGCCGGTGATGTCCGCCAGCGCGGCGACGTTGGACGTCAACGCGTCGCGGTTCTGCCGCACGAACGTGGTCACGTCGGCCAGCGCGGTGGAGAGGTTGCGCAGCGCGGCGGCCAGTTCGTCACGCTCCCCGGCCAGTTGTTGGGCGACGTCGGCCAACTGCTGGTTGAAGGTGCGCACCTCCCGGTCGCTGCGGGCCAGCGCGGTGGTGAAGCGCTGCAGGTTGGCGACCGAACCGAAGAGGTCCTGCCGCCCGTCAGAGAGGGTGGCCAGTGCCCGGGACAGGCCGTCGAGGGTGTCGTGCAGGTTCTGGCCGTTGCCCTCAAGGTTGGCGCGGCCGGTGGCGACCAGGTCGGACAGAGCGCCGTCGCGGTTGGCGCCCTCCGGGCCGAGGGTGCGGTTGAAGTCGTCGAGCGCCTGGTAGATGTCGTCGATCTCCATCGGAGCGGCGGTCCGCTCCAGCGGGATCTCGGCCCTGTCGGCCAGGGCTGCGCCGCCAGCGTAGGCGGGAGTGAGCTGGACGTAGCGGTCGCTGACCACGCTGGGCGGCACGATGAGCGCCTGCGCGTCGGCGGGAACCGTGATCCCCGGGTCGTAGGACATGGTCACCTGGACGGTGCGGCCCTGCGGGGTCACCGCGACCACTTCCCCGACGCGGACGCCCAGCACCCGGACGTCCGATCCGGGGTACACGCCGACGGCGCGGGTGAAGTGGGCGACGACCCGCCGTGTGGGTGTGCCGTCGCGGAGAACGACCACGCCGCCGGCGACGGCTACCAGGAGTGCGGTGGTGACGGCGATCGGCCGTCGCCGCCGCTGGATGGGACCGGGCATCAGCGGCCTCCCGTGGGCTGGTACGGCTGGAGCAGACCGGAGACGTACGAGTCGAACCAGCGGCCGTTGCCCACCACGTTGGCGAACGCGGTCACGAACGGCCCCATCCGCTGGATGGTCTTCTCCAGGTCGTCCCGGTTGCGTTGCAGAATGGCGACGACCTCCCGCAGCTTTTGCAGCGCGGGGGCGAGCTGGGCGCGGTTGTCGCTGACCAGGCCGGACAGTTGGGTGGCGAGTTCGTCGGTGCCGACGAGCAGCTTGTGGATGGCGTCCCGACGCCGACTCACCTCGCTCAGCAGCGCCTCGCCGTCGGTGACCAGTTCGCGGAACTCCTCGTCCCGGGTGGCGAGCACGGCGGTCACCTGGCGGGCACGGTCGAGCAGAGCCCGCAGTTCGGCGTCGCGCCCGGCGACGGTCCGGGAGAGCCGGGAAAGGCCGACCAGGGAGGCGTTGACGCTCCCGGGGGTGTCGGCGAAGGTCTCGGACAGGGTGGTGAAGGCGGCGGCGAGCTGGTCGGTGTCGACCCGGTCGAGCGTGTCGGCCAGCCCGGTGACCGCCTGCACCACGTCGAACGGCGCCGCGGTGCGGGCGAGGGGGATCTGCCCGCCCTCGCGCAGCCGACCCGGTCCGGCGGGCGAGAGGGCCAGATACTTCTGGCCGAGCACCGTCTTGATCCTGATCGTGGCGCCGGTGTCGGTGCCGAGCCGCACGCTGTCGTCGTCCACCCGGAACCCGACCCGTACGTACGCCGCGCTGTCGCGGGCGAGTTCCACGGCGGTCACCTTGCCGACCCGCACCCCGGCGACCCGCACCTCGTTGCCGGTGACGAGGCCGCTGGCGTCGTGGAAGGCCGCCTGGTAGCCGCGTCCGGTGAGGTCGGCCAGCCGGTCGAGCTGGAAGGCGCCCAGCAGCACGGCGACGATCAGCGCCAGCCCGAGCGTGCCGACGATCACCGGGTTGCGTTCCCGAAACGGTGTCACTGGCTGCCTCCGGCGCATCGGGCGGCCGGGGCGCTGAAGGTGGGCAGGTCGAGCGGTGCCCGGCCCGACACCGCCACGTTGCCGTCGAAGTCGCAGAGGTAGAAGTTGAACCACGAGCCGGAGGACGCGACGCGGGTCAGGGACTCGTACCGCTCCGGCAGCCGCCCGAGGGTGCCGTCGATGACGGCCGCGTTGCGGTTGAGGGTGCCGGAGAGCTCGTCCAGGGCGCGCACGTCCGCGGCGAGCGGTGGTCGTACGTCGCGCAGCAGCGACGACGTCGCGGTGGTGAGCTCACCGATGCTGACCAGGGACTCGCCGATGGCCGTGCGGTCGGCGGACAGCCCGGAGACGAACTGCTGGAGCTGGCTGATGCTCTGGTCCAGGTTCTGGTCCCGGTCGGCCAGCGTGCCCAGGACGCCGTTGAGGTTGGTGATGACCCGCCCGATGACGGCGTCCCGGTCGGCGAGGGTGTTGGTCAGCGACGCGGTGCGTTGCAGCAGGCTGCTGACCGTGCCGCCCTCGCCCTGCAGCACCTGGATGATCTCGTAGGCGAGTTTGTTGACGTCCTCGGGACTGAGCGCCGTGAACAGGGGCCGGAACCCGTTGAACAGCACCGTGAGGTCCAGGGCCGGTGTCGTCTGGCCGAGGGGGATGAGGCCGTCAGGCCGCAGTGGACGCCCCTCCCCCGGCCCCTCGCTCAGCGCCACGTACCGCTGGCCCACCAGGTTGCGGTAGCGGATCTTGGCGCGGACGCTGGTGGCCACCGGAACGTCGGAGGTGACCGTGAAGGCCACCTCGGCGAGCGTGTCGTCGACCACCGTGATGCCGCGGACCCGACCGACCTGCACACCGGCGACGCGGACGTCGTCGCCGGGGAGCAGGCCGGTGACGTCGGTGAACCGGGCCCGGTAGGTGACCCCGCCCGGTGGGAAGGCACCGAGGGTCTGCGCGAGCAGCGCCGTCAGCAGCAGGGTCACCGCGGCGAAGACCACCAGCTTCAGCAGGGGTGCCATGGCCTTGTTACTCATCGCGCGTTCACCACCCCTCCTCTCAGCAACGGCCCCCAGAGCAGGACCGCGATGTCGGGGACCTCCGCGGGCAGGATGCCGGTGACGGCACCGACCAGCGGCTTGACCAGCGCGCGCTCCTCGCCGGTGGCGGCCCGGCCCATCGCCGGGGAACCGGCGGCGGGCACGGCCGCCGCCAGGCCGACCGGCAAGGGGTCATGCGGGCGGGCGCCGCCGTGGTCGTAACCGTCGGCGACCGGCACGCTGGGCGCCGGCCGCCCCGGTTGGGGCAGGCCACGGCACTGCGGCCCGTCGTGCGCGCCGTAGACGGGCTCGTCGCGGCCCTTCTCGTACCTGCCGCCGTCGCGGGTGACCTCCAGGGTGACGTGCATCCGCCCGCCGGCGAAGACCTCCTCGACCTGGGGTTGCAGGGCGACCAGCCCGCTCATCAGGCACGGGTACTCGGGGGCGTACGTGGCGAGCAGTTCCAGCACCGGGCGGCTCACCTGGCCGAGCTCGATGATCTGATCGCCGTGTCGGTCGAGGAAGCCGCGGGTGGCGTCGGCGGTGTCGGTGGTGTCGGCGAGGAACGCCGCCAGCTGTGCACGTTGGTCGGTGACGGTGCGGGCGGTGACGGTGACGTCCCGCAGCAGGGCGAGCAGGTCGGGCAGGGCGGCGTCGTAGCTGTCCAGCACGACGGCGAGCTTGCGGACGTCCTCGGCGATGGCCGGCATCGCCGGGTTCAGCTGCCGCAGGTACGCACCGAGCCGCTCGATGTTCGCGCCGAGCTGCTCGCCGCGTCCGTCGAGGGCGGTGGCGATCGCGCCCAGCGTCGCGGCGAGCTGTTCGGGCCGCACCGCCTGGAGCAGCGGCAGCGCCTCGTCGAGGACGCGTTCCAGCTCGACGGCGGTGCGGCTGCGGTCCTGGGTGATGACCGCGCCGTCACGGATCGGTACGCCGTTGCCGCCGGCTGGCGGCACGAGTTCGACGTACCGCTCGCCGAAGAGCGTCTTGGGCAGCAGCCGCGCACTGACGTCGGCGGGGATCCGCGGCGTGGTGGCCGGGTCCAGGGCCAGCCGGATGCTCGCGCCCGCGCCCTCGCTGCCGACCGAGCGCACCTCGCCGACGACGACCCCGCGGACCTTGACGTCGGCGCCCGGGCTGAGCTGCAGGCCGGACCGGCCGGCCTGCAGGGTGACCCAGGTGACCGGCGTGAACGCCTTGCGGTACTGCAGCACGGAGGCGGTCAACGCCGCGGTCAGCACGGCGATGAAGACGATGCCGAGAATGCGATGTCTCATGGTCACCCCGCGATCCGGACGGTGGTGGTGGCGCCCCAGATGGCCAGCGACAGGAAGAAGTCGACGATGTTGACCGCGACGATGGCGAGCCGCACGGCCCGTCCGACCGCGACGCCGACGCCGGCGGGCCCACCACTGGCGGTGTAGCCGTAGTAGCAGTGCACCAGCACCACGATCACGCTGAACACCAGCACCTTGCCGAAGGACCACAGCACGTCCTCCGGCGGCAGGAACAGGTGAAAGTAGTAGTCGTACGTGCCGGCAGACTGTCCGAAGTAGAAGACCGCGATAGTGCGGGTGGCCAGGTAGCTGGCGAGCAGCCCCACCACGTACAGCGGGATGACCGCGACGAACCCGGCGATCATGCGGGTGGTGACCAGGAACGGCAGCGAGGGGATCCCCATCACCTCAAGGGCGTCCACCTCCTCGGAGATCCGCATCGCCCCGAGCTGGGCGGTGAACCCGCAGCCGACGGTGGCCGACAGGGCCAGAGCCGCGACCAGCGGAGAGATCTCCCGGGTGTTGAAGTACGCCGAGACGAAACCGGTGAACGCGCTGCTGCCGAGCTGGTTGAGCGCCTGGTAGCCCTGGAGGCCGACCTCGGTGCCGGTGAAGAAGGTCAGGAAGCAGATGACACCGACGGTGCCGCCGAGCACGGCGAGCGCGCCGGAGCCGAAGCTCACCTCCGCCAGGAGGCGGATCACCTCGCGCTTGTAGCGGCTTACGGTGCGCGGCGCCCAGGCGAACGCCCGCAGGTAGAAGGCGAGCTGTCCGCCCAGGTTGTCGAGGTGGCGCAGCGCCGGCACGTCAGCTTCCCTTCTGCGGTACGACCTGGAAGTACACGGCCGTGACGATGAAGTTCAGCGCGAACAGCAGCATGAAGGTGATCACCACGCTCTGGTTGACCGCGTCGCCGACCCCCTTCGGCCCGCCCTTGGCGGTCATCCCCTTGTACGACGCGACCAGCGCGGCGGCGGCGCCGAAGAGCAGCGCCTTGACCTCGCCGACCAGCAGGTCGGGCAGTTGTCCCAGGGCCTGAAAGCTGGCCAGGTACGCGCCGGGTGTGCCGCCCTGCAGGACCACGTTGAACAGGTAGCCACCGGTCACCCCGACCACACTGACCAGGCCGTTGAGCAGCACGGCGACCAGCATCGAGGCGAGTACGCGGGGCACCACGAGGCGGTGGATGGGGTCGATGCCCAGCACCTGCATGGCGTCGAGCTCCTCGCGGATCTTCCGGGCGCCGAGATCGGCGCAGATCGCCGAGCCACCCGCGCCGGCGATGATCAGCGCGGTGACGATCGGCCCCGCCTCGCGGACCACCGCGAGCACCGACGCCGCGCCGGTGAACGACTGCGCGCCGAGCTGGCGCACCAGCGAGCCGAGCTGCAACGCGATGACCGCGCCGAAGGGGATGGAGACGAGCGCGGCGGGCAGGATCGACACCGAGCTGATGAACCAGGCCTGCTGGACGAACTCGCGGACCTGCACCGGTCGCCGGCCGAGGCCGCGCAGGGTGTCCAGGCAGAACGCGAAGAACTCGCCGGTGTGGCGTACGGCGGTGACGGGTCCGCTCATCGGGGTCACCGCCGCCCGTTTCCGGCCGGCGTGACGGTGGGCGCCCCGGTGTCGGCCAGCCGAGCGAACGAGCCGGGGGGCGGCGTGACGCCGTGCTCCCGGCACCACTGCCCCGGGGGCCGCTCGGCGGCGCGGGGCAACCCGTCCGACGGCGGCAGTTGCAGCGGGATGGGCGGCAGCGGTGGCAGCTCCACGCCGGCGTCCGCCTCGGCCTGCAATTCCTCGGCGTCCTTCTCCTCGGCCATGCCGATCGGTCCGAAGCGCTGGGCGTTGAGGAACTGCCGCACCACCGGCTCCGTGCTGGACAGCAGCAACTCCCGCGACCCGAACATGGCCAGGTGCCCGTGGTAGATCAGGCCGATGTTGTCCGGCACCGTGCGCGCGGTGTTGATGTCGTGCGTGACGATCAGGAAGGTCGCCCCGGTCCGCTGGTTGAGGTCGATGATCAGCTGATTCAGGTACGCGGTGCGCACCGGGTCCAGCCCGGAATCGGGCTCGTCGAAGAGCACGATGCGGGGGTCGAGCACGAGCGCGCGGGCCAGGCCGGCTCGTTTGCGCATCCCACCGGAGATCTCCCCCGGCAGTTTCCGCTCGGCGCCGACCATGCCGACCATGTCGAGCTTCTCGGTGACGACCTCGCGAATCTGGGACTCGGACTTGCGGGTGTGCTCCCGCAGCGGGAAGGCGACGTTGTCGTAGATCGTCATCGAGCCGAACAGCGCGCCGTCCTGGAACAGCACCCCGAACAGCTTGCGCACCTCGTACAACTCCCGCTCGGAGAGCCGGGGCAGATCCTTGTCCTCGATCCAGATCGACCCGGCATCCGGGCGGAGCAGGCCCACCAGTGTCTTGAGGAACACCGACTTGCCGGTGCCGGACGGACCCAGCAGCACGGATATCTCGCCGGCCGGCAGGGTCAGGTTGACGTCCGACCAGACCGGCTGGCCACCGAAGGACTTGGTCAGACCCTGCACCGCCACCTCGACGCCCATCCACCCCCCTCTCGCCTCGCTACCTGTGACATCGCGGCGATCCGGCCAGGCGTAACAACTTCTTTGGGCTACCTCTTCGGCACACAAGGTGAACTAGGCAAAGTGGCGTACGTCTCGATAGCGTGCGGTTAACCGGCCGGTAACGAAGGTGCCTGCATCCCCCATGACCACAGCGATCGAGCCAGAGCTCGTCCACCTGGCCGCCAACGGCGACCGGGCGGCGGTCGCTGCCCTGCTCACCAGTGTGCGGCCGGGGCTGGTCCGGTACTGCCGGGCGCGGCTGGGCCGCGTCGGTGGGGCGTACACCACCGCCGACGACGTAGCCCAGGAGGTCTGCCTGGCGGTGTTGAAGGCGCTTCCCCGCTATCGCGACCAGGGCCGGCCGTTCTCCGCGTTCGTCTACGCAATTGCGGCGAACAAGGTGGCCGACGCCCAGCGCGCGGCGGTCCGCGGCGCGGCCGTCACCGACGCCGACCTGGAGCAGGTGGACACCACACCCGGGCCGGAGCAGCAGGCCGTCGCCACCGATCTGGCCCGACGTCTCTCGGTGCTGCTGCACCGCCTCCCCGACGTCCAGCGGGAGATAATCACCCTCCGCGTGGCGGTTGGTCTCACCGCCGAGGAGGTCGGCTCGATCCTCGGAATGTCGGCGCCGGCCGTACGGGTGGCCCAGTCCCGCGCCCTGGCCCGGCTCCGTAGCCTTGCCGGCGACGGACTTGACGAGGTGGCGGCATGAGCGAGCCCCGACCGGACGGTGGCGAGGACCTGGACCTCGCCGCGATCGACCGCGACGACCTGCTCCTCGACGCGCTCGGCCGCGGCGAGCAGGAGGCCGACGCCGACGGCCTCACGGCGATGCTGGCCGCCTGGCGTGCCGACGTCACCCCGGACCAGCCGGACACCGTGGTCGACGGCGAACTCCACGTCGTCCCGCCACGTCCCGAAGGTTGGGCCCGCACGCTCCGGACCGGCGCCCCCACCGCCCCCGTTCCCGGCCCACCCCGGTGGGAAGCGTCCGGGCGGCGAGCCCTCGGGTTGGCCGCCGCCGTGCTCGCCGTGCTCATGCTGGCGACGGGGCTGGGGGTGGCCAGCCACGACGCCGGGCCGACCAGTCCTCTGTGGTCGCTGACCAAGGTGCTCCATCCTGAGCGGGCCGAGGTGCTCGGCGTCGAACACAGCACCGCCCGTGCCCGCGCGGCCGTCGCGGCGGGACGGTACGACGAGGCCCGGGAGCTGATCGACCAGGCCCAGCGGGACCTGGGCCGAGTCACCGATCCAGCCGACGCCACTCGCCTGCGCGCCGACATCGATGCCGTCCTGCGAGACCTGGCCGCGCACCTGTGCCCCGGCTGGCCTCGCTGTGCGACGTCCCCGGTGGCTCCGGCGCCGTCGCCCGCGATGTCGACGGCCGCCGCCACCGAGCCCTCCGGCGCCGCGCCACCGGGCGGGACGGCACCAGCGCCACAGCGTCCCGCGCCGACGGACTCGCCGACATTCGGCGCCAACCCGACGCTGCCCCGACTTCCGCTGCCGTCGGTGCCGCTCCCGTCGGTGCTGCCGTCGCTACCCGGACTGCCACTGCCGCTGCCACTGCCGACCGGCGATCTGCTCGGTTGACCGAACCACGAGTCCGGTCAGCCCTGCTGCTCGTCCAGCTAGCCGCCGCGCTGGGCATCCAGGTCGAGCAGCGTCGCGACGACCTTGGCCACCCGCCGCTGCCCCCAGTTGTTGGCGCCGTCGACCAACGGCGGCACTCTCTCCCATTCCAAGCAGCGATGGCACTTTTGTGAACAACCGATACCGTCTCGCGAAAAGACACGTAGACGAGTCACCGAGGACGCTAACGGCGCAGACAGCCTGCCCGAACGCGAGGACCCGACGTGCTTTCGCCAATCTGACCGGCGCCAGCCCTGCTGACGATTACGTTCGTTGACGTGACCGACTTTCGGTTTGCCGCCGTGACGCTCAGCGCCATGCTGGTCATGCCCGCTGTGGCGATACCACTACCAGTGCGGGCCTCAGCCGCGCCGTACGTGCCGTGCCCGGCCGTGAAGCCGCCGACTCCACCGCCCGCCATGCCGTCCCCGCCACCGGTCGACCCCGCTGACCGGGCGATCGGCGGGGCGGCGCTGGCGACGACAGGTCTGGCCATTCCGGCGCGCGCGCCGACGGCGCCGGCAGTGACCGCCACCTCCTGGCTCGTGGCGGACCTCAACAGTGGCGAGGTCCTGGGCGGGTGCGGCCCCCACGAGCGCCGAACGCCGGCGAGCGTCCAGAAGCTGCTGCTGGCGGCGTCCCTGATGCCCCGCCTGGACCCGACCCAGATGGTTGAGGTGACCAGGGCCGATCTGCGCGATCTCGACCCGGCCAGTTCGCTGATGGGCGTGGTCGCGGGTGGCCGTTACTCCGTCGAGAGCCTGTGGCTGGGGCTGCTGCTCAAGTCCGGAAACGACGCGGCCAACGTGCTGGCTCGGGTCGGCGGCGGCAGTGCGGGCAGGCCGGGCGGAGTCGAGGCGATGAACGACGAGGCACGCCGGATGCGCGCCAACCAGACCCACGCCGCGACGCCCTCAGGCCTGGACGGCCCCGGTCAGTACACCAGCGCGTACGACCTCGCGCTGATCGCACGGGCCACCTTCGCCAGGGAGGACTTCCGGCGGTACATCGCCACCACGGTGGCCCAGATACCGGCGCAGCCGGGAAACCCGGCATTCGCCATCACTCACGACAACACGCTGCTGGGCCACTATCCCGGGACGCTCGGGGGGAAGACGGGCTTCACCGACCTGGCCCGCCAGACGTACGTCGGTGTGGCCGAACGCGACGGTCGACGGCTCGCAGTGACCCTGCTCGGCGCGGAGACCGCGCCGCTGGGGAGCTTGGGAGAGGCCGCGGCGCTGCTCAACTGGGGCTTCGCCCTGCCTCGTGACGCCTCCGTCGGCCGCCTGGTCACGCCCGAGGAGAAGAAGCACGACAGCCCCGTCGTTCCCGTCAAGGGCGAGCGCCCCGCCTCGACCGGCGGATCCTCAATCCCGCTGCACACCGGGCTCGGTGTCGGCGCTGCCGTCGTACTGGCCGTCCTGTTCCTGGCGGCCCCGTGGCGGCGCAGGGGTGTGCGGCAGGAAGCCGGCCGACGGTAGGGAGCGGGCACCGCCGACCGTCGACCAAACGGCGGTCACACGTTGTGACGGTCGTCAGCCGGCAGGTGTGGCGGCTCCGGGGGCTCCGGGGCCTGGTCGGGCTGACCAAGCTGCGCGACGTGGGTCGGATCGAGGACCCGGGAGAGGAACGAGCGGGTGCGTTCGTGCTGCGGCGCGCCGAGCACCTCCCGCGGCGGCCCCTGCTCGACCACCACGCCGCCGTCCATGAACACGACCCGGTCGGCGACGTCCCGGGCGAACGCCATCTCGTGGGTGACCACCAACATCGTCATGCCGTCCTCGGCCAGCTTGCGCATGACGGTGAGCACGTCGCCGACCAGTTCCGGGTCGAGGGCGGAGGTCGGCTCGTCGAAGAGCATCAGCTTGGGCTCCATCGACAGCGACCGGGCGATCGCCGCGCGCTGCTGCTGCCCGCCGGAGAGCTGGGCGGGGAACGCGGCGGCCTTGTCGGTCAGGCCGACCCGCTCGAGGTTGTCCCGCGCGATCCGCTCGGCCTCGCCACGGCCGCGGCGCAGGACCCGGCGTTGGGCGATGGTGAGGTTGTCCAGCACGGTCAGGTGCGGGAAGAGGTTGAACGACTGGAAGACCATGCCGATGCCGCGGCGTACGGTGTCGATCTCGACATCCGGGTCGGTCATCTCGACACCGTTCACCCAGATCTTGCCGGCGGTCGGCTCCTCCAGCAGGTTGACGCAGCGCAGCAGCGTCGACTTGCCGGACCCGGACGGCCCGATGACGCAGACCACCTCGCCGTGGCCGACCTCGAAGTCGATGCCCTTGAGCACTTCGAGCGGCCCGAACGACTTGTGCAGGTCGCGGATCTCGACGGCGGGCCGGGGTTGAGTGGTCGTCATGCGGGTCACCGGGCCTTGGCGTAGCGGAGTTCGAGGCGTCGTACCACCTGGGACAGGGGCAGGGTGATGGCCAGGTAGGCGAGGCCGGCCACCAGCAGCGGGGTGGCGTTGACCCGGTCGTTCAGCATGTCCCGGCCGAACTTGGTGACCTCGATGGTCTGCGCCGTCACGCCGAGCACGTAGGCGAGCGACGAGTCCTTGGTCAGCAGGATGAGCTCGTTCGTCAGCGGCGGGATCACGATCCGGAACGCCTGCGGAATGACGATGGTGCGCATCGCGGTGAAGTGCGACATGCCGAGGGTGCGCGCCGCCTCCATCTGTCCCTTCGGCACCGCCTGGATGCCCGCCCGGATGGTCTCGGCCATGTACGCCGCGGCGGTCAACCCGAGACCGATCGCGATCGAACCGAACACGCCACCGGGAATCTCCCGCTCGGGGAAGGCGATGGGGATGCCGTACCCGACGAGGAAGAGCACCAGCAGGGCGGGCAGACCCCGGAACAGCTCGATGTACGCCGTCGCCACCCACCGGTACGGAGCCACCCGGGACAGCCGCATCAACGCGAGGATCGTGCCGAACACGAGGCCGAAGGCGAAGGCGCCCAGCGTGTAGAGGATCGTGTTGCGCAGCGCGACGGTGATGATCGTCGGGAACATCGACTCGATGATGTCGACGCGGAAGAACGCCGCTCTGAGCCTGCCCCAGTCCGCGGCGTAGATCGCCACGGCGATGACGGCGATGAAGGCCAGGTACTGGAGCCAGAGGGACAGCCGCTCTCGCTGGCGGCGTCGCAGCTTCACGTTCGCTCCTTGCGTTCCCGGGGGGTGCCTACACGGAGGGCGCGCGAGTCGCGCGCCCTCCTGCCATCAGCTTCGATCACGCGCTCGGCCGCTTGCCGATCCACTTCTCGTAGATCGTGTCGTACGTGCCGTCCTGCTTGGCCTTGCTCAGCGCCTCGTTGATCTTCTTGAGCAGCTCCGGGTTCTCGTCCTTCTTCACCGAGAACCCGTACTGCTCGCCGGTGTCGAACTCGGCCGCGACCGCGAAGCCGCCCGGGTTCTCCTTGAGGTACTCGGTCCAGACCGGCAGGTCGTTGATGGCGGCCTCGACCTGACCGTTGGAGACGGCCTGCTGCAGGGCGGCGAGGTCCTCGAACTCGACGAGTTGGAGGCCCTTCTCCTTCTCGAACTTGCGGGCGTAGTCACGGCCGGTGGTCGCCGCCTGGACGCCGAGCTTCTTACCCCTGAGGTCGTCGAGCGACTTGTAGGGCTTGCCGGTCTTGACCAGCATCGCCTGCGTGGCGTCGAAGTAGGGATCGGAGAAGTTCATGACCTTCTGCCGTTCCTCGGTGATCGTCATGCCGGCGGCGGCAGCGTCGCACTTGCCCGTGTTGAGGTCCTGGCCGGACTTGATCCCCTCGAACGGGGTGTCGACGATCGTCTGCTCGACGCCCAGTTCCTTGGCGACCAGGTCCATCAGGTCGACGTCGAACCCGACGACCTTGCTGCTGGCGTCCTTCGACTGGAACGGCGGGTACGGCAGGTGGGTGCAGACGGTCAGCTTGCCGGCCTGGACGAGCTTGACCCCGTTCGCCTGGACCTGGCCCTCGTCCTTCTTGGCGCATCCAGCGCTCAGCGACAGGGCGGCGATCGCCGCGACGAGGCCGGCCTTGCGGGCTGCGCTGTGAAACCTCACGGCTGTGTCCCTCCGGTTCGGCTCCCCGTGCGGGCGGGCAGCCAGGGTTGGTGCGAAGACGGTGTGACAGGCGACGCTACCTGATCGGCCAAGCCGTACCTAGATCACGTCGAGCCGTTGTGAGCAGTGCGGCACCCGTCACGGTCAGTACACCCGACAGTCGGTCCGTAACGGGACGGCGGTGCCGGATCCGCCACCCACGGTGACTGGTCAGCCGGGAACGATGACCACGTGCAGGCGCCGGGGGCCGTGGACGCCCTCGACCCGGTTGAGTTCGATGTCGCTGGTGGCGGACGGGCCGCTGACCCAGGTGAGCGGGCGGTCCGGGTCCAGACGCGCGAGGGCGTCCGGCACCCCGGCGACGACCTGATCGGTACGGAGCACGCAGATGTGCACGTCGGGCAGGAGCGTGATGACCCGCCTCCCCTGGGCCGGACCTGCGTCGAGGATGACGGTCCCGGTCTCGGCGACGGCCACCGCCGCCGCGGTGACCACCCCGTCGGCCGCGTCGACCTGGTCCCTCGGAAGATCGTCGTCGGTCAGCACCTCGACGGTGTCGGGCAGCCAGTGCCGGGGCAGCCCCGGCGGAACCACGACACGTCGGCCGCCGAGGACCGCGTCGACGACCTGAGCCACCTCGTCGTCGGAACACCGGTGCACGGTGGCCCGGTAGTCGGTGAGCCGGTGCACCAGGACGTCGAGGTCGACCGCGCCGCCGGCCGGCCGGTAGTCCCGCGCCACCTCGGCGGGGGTGGTCGGGGAAGGGCCGAGAGTGGCGCGGAGGCGGCCGAGGATCAACTCGCGGGAGGTCATCGTTGGGCCCACCATTCCCGGAAGGTCTGCGGCGGCGGCTGCGGTAGGTCCCGGCCGATGGTCCAGCCGGACAGCGGCGGGGGAAGGCCGCCACCTCGCCGGCCGGCGAAGCGGCTGACCCGCGCGGCGCGCTGGGCAGCCTCGTACAACGGCAGGTGGTCCATGGTGTACGCGGCCGCGGCCATGGTGACCGCCTCGGCGCTCGGCAGGCGGTGCTCGCTCCGGTAGGCCGCCGTGTGCTGGGCACGAAGGTGCACCAGGATCGACGGGATGTCGATCATCACGGGGCAGGCGTCGAAGCACGCGCCGCAGAGCGAGGAGGCGAAGGGCAGGGAGGCGTTGTCCTCCACGCCGGTCAGCTGCGGTGAGAGCACGGCGCCGATCGGCCCGGGATAGACCGAACCGTACGCGTGCCCGCCGGTGCGCTCGTAGACGGGACAGACGTTCAGGCAGGCGGAGCAGCGGATGCAGTGCAGCGCCTGACGGCCGACCTCGTCGGCGAGGACCGCGCTGCGGCCGTTGTCCAGCAGCACGAGGTGGAACGCCTGCGGCCCGTCGCCGGGCGTGACACCGGTCCACATGGAGGTGTACGGGTTCATCCGCTCCCCGGTGGAGGCCCGGGGCAGCAGTTGCAGGAACACTTCAAGGTCCGCCCAGGTGGGGATGACCTTCTCGATGCCCATCACCGTGATCAGGGTGTCCGGCAGGGTGAGGCACATCCGGCCGTTGCCCTCCGATTCGACCACCGCGAGGGTGCCGGTCTCGGCTACCGCGAAGTTCGCACCGGAGACGGCGACCCGGGTGCTGAGGAACGTGCGGCGCAGGTGACGCCGGGCGGCCGCCGCCAGGATCGCCGGCTCGTCGGTCAGCGCCGGGTCGACGCCGGGCATCTCGCGCAGGAAGATCTCCCGGATCTCCGCCCGGTTGCGGTGGATCGCCGGTACCAGAATGTGGCTGGGCTTGTCCCGCCCGAGCTGGACGATCAGCTCGGCGAGGTCGGTCTCCACCGGTTCGATGCCGGCGGCCTCCAGCGCCTCGTTGAGGCCGATCTCCTGGGTGGCCATCGACTTGACCTTCATGACCCGGTCGCTGCCGGTGGCCCGGACCAGGTCGGTGACGATCCGGTTGGCCTCGACGGCGTCGGCGGCCCAGTGCACGGTGCCACCGGCGGCGGTGACCGCCGCCTCCAGTTGTTCGAGCAGCTCGGGCAGGCGGGCCATCACGTCGGTCTTGATGGCCCGGCCGGCCTCGCGCAGCTCCTGCCAGTCGGGGACCTCGTCGATCACCGCCGCCGACTTCGCGCGGATCGTGGCGGTGGCGTGGCCGAGGTTGCGGCGCAGTTGGGCGTCGGCGAGGCTGCGCCGGGCCGCGACGGGGAAGGGCTCGTCTCCGCGCAGATGCCCGACGCCGCGCGGCGCGGTGGCCGGCATGCCGAGGAAGATCTCGCTCACGCCGTCACCCCGTCCCGCTGCGCCTGCTCGGCCGCGTTGCCGGCGGGCTCGGTGCTGGCCAGGATCTCCGCGAGGTGCACGGTCCGTACGCCGGCCCGGAGCCGGGACAGTCCACCGCCGATGTGCATCAGGCAGGAGGCGTCCCCGGCGGTGCAGACGTCGGCCCGGGTGGACAGCACGTGGCGCATCTTGTCGGCCAGCATCGCCGTCGACGTGTCCGCGTTCTTCACGGCGAACGTGCCGCCGAAGCCGCAGCACTGCTCGGCCTGCGGCAGCTCCACCAGGTCCAGGCCGCGCACCTGGCGCAGCAGCCGCAGCGGCCTGTCCCCCACCCGGATCATCCGCAGTGAGTGGCAGGTCGGGTGGTACGTCACGCGGTGCGGATAGAAGGCGCCCACGTCGGTCACCCCGAGCACGTCGACGAGCAGCTCCGACAGCTCGTACGTGCGTCGGGCGACCTCCTCGGCGCGGCTGGCCAGGCGCTCGTCGCCGGCCCCCCGGGCCACCATGGCGTGCTGGTGCCGCACGGAACCTACGCACGAGCCGGACGGGGCCACCACCACGTCGTACGGCGCGAAGGTCCGTACGTGCCGGCGAACCAGGCGCAGCGCGTCATCCGGATAGCCGGTGTTGATGTGCATCTGCCCGCAGCAGGTCTGATCCTGCGGAAAGACGACCTCGTGACCGAGCCGTTCCAGCAGCCGCACCGTCGCCTTGGCCGCCTCGGGGAACAGGGTGTCGGCCAGACAGGTGACGAACAGGGCTATTCGCATACTCAGTCCTCCCATCCGAGGCGCCGGGCAGCGGCCCGCCAGGCCGCCTGGGTGGCGCGTGGCTCGTACCGGACGATCTGTTGGGTGTCGCGAAGCACGGCCCGCAACGCCGCCAGGTCGCCGCCGACCACGCCGAGGGCGCGGGCCTGCACCAGAACGTTACCCAGCGCGGTGGCCTCGACGGGCCCCGCGAGCACGGGCAGTCCGCAGGCATCGGCGGTGAGCTGGCACAGCAGGTCGTTGCGCGCGCCGCCGCCGACGACGTGCACGGCGTCGACGTGCCGACCGGCGAGCAGTTGCGCCTGGTTGACGGCGCGCCGGTGCGCCAGCGCGAGGCTGTCGAGGATGCACCGCACGGTGGCCTCCGGGGTGGCCGGCACCGGCTCTGCGGTGCGGCGGCAGGCGTCGGCGATGTGCGCGGGCATGTCGCGTCGGCCGCGGCAATCAAGCATGTGATGACCTCGGTGGCTGAGGAGATGCAAGAGGTGGGTCCCTCCCCGAGGACGGGCCCACCTCTTACATGGACGAGGATGTTCCTACTCCTTGGCCACCTTGCCCGTCGTGTCGGTCTGGACCGTCAGCGGCGGACGGGTCCCGAAGGAACCGGTGACTTCGACGTAGATCCGGCGGTTCTTGTCCCGGTCGGTGAGCACGTAGCTGTCCGACGTACCCGACTGGATCGGAGTCGGCGCGCCGATCCGGTACCAGTCGTAGGTGAGCTGGGTGCTGTTCGGCGACCAGTCACCTGTCACGGTCAAGGTGCCTCCGACCTTGAGGTCACCCTCGATCACGGGCGTGTCGGCCTTGATCGTGACCGCCGACGTGAACGAGTAGTCTCCGCCGTGCGCGACCTCGTAGACGTCATATCCGCCCTCACGGCCCTTGAAGGTCGCGCCTTCGGAACCCACGCTGACGCTGTTCTCGGCCGCCAACGGCACCCAGATCTCTCCGCTCGTCCCGTCGGGAACGGTGACGTCGAGCTCGACTACTTCGTCGTCGTCCTGAGACCACTTGACCTTGATGTCGCCACTCGGCGTGGGCACCTGGCCTTCGCTCCACTCGAGGTCCGAGAGATGCGGCTTGACCGTCCAAGTCGCGAACCCGGGCTCGACCGGCTTCACGCCGAGAAGGTACGCCGACATGTTCCAGGTCGGGCCGCTCGCCCAGCTGTGCGCGAGGCTCTTGTTCGCATCGGTCAGGTCGCCGTTCTGCTGGTGGTTCTCCCAGAAGGCGCCGGTGTAGAACGGGTCGCTCGGATTCGCCATCCGCGCCCAGAGCGTCTTGGTCAGCGCCAGGGCGTCCTCAGTGTTCCCGGCCTCGTAGCGCGCGGCGAGCTCGAACCCGGAGATGTGGGTGCTGATTAAGGTCGAGTTGTTCGCATCCGGTGAGAACGGTTGCGGACCCTGCTCACCCCACAGGTTGTTCTTGAGGTAGTCGAGGATGCCCGAGACCTTCTCCTCGGGCGCGACGCCCCAGAGCACGGCCATAGAGTTCGCGTCCTGCGGCACTGCGTTCCCCGACCTGTTACCCGTATTGACGTTGGACATCCTGTAAACGCCGCGTTCGGCATCGAAGAGGGTCGCATTGATCGAGGCCTTCACCTGATTCGCACGCGCTTCCCAGGCGGCCTTGTCAGCTGCCCAAGTGGCTGCTTCGGCGTTCGTCGAAACGTCCTCGATCATGTGACCGGCAAGCCATGCCGCCTCCGAGAGCGCGCGGTAGTACAGCACGTTCGTCGCGGTCACCGTTCCCGCACGACCGCCGTCGTAGAAGTCCCAATCGCGACCGTCGCTGCCCGAGGTTGTGACGATGAGACCATCCGCGTTCGTCAGGCTCAGGTTGTAATCCATCTGCGCCCTGAGCCTGCCGTACTGGGAGATCGCGAAGTCGAGATCTCCCGTGTAGCGGTAGTTGTCGACGAGTCCGACCGGGAAGTAGATCGAGTAGGCCGTCGAGTAGAACTGTGCGACCGCCGGGACCGAGGTCCAGTTGGCCGACTCACCCGGCACCGATCCGTTCGCCGCCTGGCGCGATCCGAGGACCCCGATCGAGTTGCTGATGTACTCCGATCCCTGAGGACCGTACCCGAATGCCGTGTAGGTCGACCGCCCTGCGTTGAAAAGGTCGCCGGCCCAGATGCGCCGGTCCCGCTTCGCGCCATCAAGGATCACGGGGAGGGTGCTGTTGTTCTGCGCGCCCGCCGGCACCATGTTGGTGTCGACCGTGTACGCGCCCGTGTACCAGATGTCGTTCAGGACCTCGTCGCTGGAGAGGAACCATCCCTTGTAGTCGTCCGGTCCGTAATTCGGGAACTTCGAGACCACGCCGACGTCAGAGATCGACACCGTGCCGGGCGTCGTCAGCGTCACGGCGTGGAAGCGGATGCCGCCCTGAAGCGCGTTCGCCGGTGTCGTGTAGGTCCCTGCACCCGACACCTGCGTGACGCGGTTGCGCGGCGACCCCACTCCGGCGCCGAGATAGCCGGCGTTGTCGCCGACGACGTTCCCGGGCGAACTGGTCACCGCGCTGTCCGTGGCGTGGTCTTTGGTGAGCGGGCTGACCGTGACGCCGGTCCGCGGGTTCCGGAGCGTGGTGCCGGCGTCGAACGCCGCAGTGACGGCAGGGGTGAACGAGAGGCCCGAGCCGTGGAAGATGACCGGTGACGTGGCGACGTGGTTCGCGGTCAGCGCGGTCACCCCGAGCCCGGTGCCTGCGGCACCGGCGGTCCCCACACTGGTGACCGTCACGTTCTCTCCGCCCACATCCAGGACGTCGCCGACCTGACGGCCGACAACCGATGCAACCTTGATGTTGGTCGCGCCAGCCGAGGCATCCGCGACCAGCGTGGTCTGGCTCGAAGTCCGGCCCACTGCCGTGATGGTGACCGACTGCTGGGCAGCGCCGGTGCCGATGAGCAGCTCGGCCCCCACCGGGAGGTTGGCCGTTGTGGTCACCTCGACGTTGGTCGCACCTGCAGCGATCGGCGCGAATGCCGTCGTCGTGACGGCGGCCTGTCCGACGGCGAGAACCGTCGCAGACTCTTGGTTCTCGCCAGTGCCGATCAGGAGCGACTGGCCGACGGTCATCTGGGTGGTGTTGGTCACGTAGACCGTCTCCGCTCCTGCGGAGGCGGCCTTCACCAACTGTGATTCGTTCTTGCGAATCACGTATTTGAGGCTCTCGCTGTACGCGGTGCGAACGCCGACGTCGCCCGACGTCGATTCGACCGTGAAGTACGGCAACCCGCCGACGACCGGCCCGTAGTCGAGGATGACGTACGGGGCGACGCCGGTGCCATCCCAGGTCAGGGTCGCGGAGCCGCTTCCTCCGGCGGTGAGCGCCTCAGCGTTGGCCACATCTCCGAACGCGCCGGCGACGACTTCGGGTCGGAGATCGGTCTCCCCGGTACCGAGGACCTCGCCTTGCCATTCTGGCTCCTCGGCTGCGTGTGCCGGCAGAGCGTCGGCTGCGTGTGCCGGCAGAGCGGCGAGCGTCGTGAACGCCATGGCCGCGGCAACGGTTCCCGCGGTGCACAGACGCCCGAAGCGAATACCTGTCGAGGGTGGCCGCTCGACCGTTGGTCGAGTCGACTTGCTGTTCGATCGCATGTTTTCTCTCCCTTGAGACGGCTGGAAGTTCGCCGCACGGAGCTGCAGGGTCGATCTCCCACCGGCTCGGATTGTGGTTGAACTGAGTTGAATGGATTCATTCTTGGGTCCTGTTAGGAGCCGGTCAGTGGGTGGGCGTTGCTCGGCTGCCCCCACCGTTGGTGTAGCGGTGCAGGGTCGGGTTGAAGAACCGTGCGTTCAACGCATCCCTGCTGGCATCAGCGAACTCTCGCAACTCGGCCGCATCCTCATGCTTGCCCAACGCCTCCGCGAGCCCGGCCAGCTTGTCGGCCATGGTGTAGTAGCCGGCCATTCCGTGAGAAGTCCGCTGGTACGCAAGTCGACGGCGGCCCAGTCGGCGAGCCCGCCGTTCACCCGGTGGGCGGCCGTGACAACCGCGATCGCTGTGGGCAGGTGGTACGGATGGCTACCCCGTGGCGCGGCGCCTCCTCCGGTGACCTCTTGCATCGGCCTGAATCGTTTCATGCATGTTACGTGCCGGGATCATGCCGGTGAAGACGTGGCGAGTGGCCGGATCCGGTCACACGCGCCGAGTCGCCAGGCGTGAAGGGCTCGAATACTCGGTTAAGCATTGAGCCTTTTCCAACTTCATGATCCAGTGCCCCGTTCGAGGACGAGCCTGTGTTCAACCTCGACGTGTGGGGCTCGTAAATCTGGTCCGTAGGCTGTGACGTGCGGTTTTGTACGAGGTCCACCAAGCGACGTCGACGAAAGTCCGGACCATGAGTGCGTCGCTGGTGTACCTGCTCCTGCGTCAGATTCTGCCGATGTTGACACAGCTCGCCGGGACGGTGGCGCAAAGGACGTCGAGCTGCTGGTGCTACGGCATCAGGTGGCCGTGCTGCGCCGGCAGGTGCACCGCCCCGACCTGCAGCCCGCTGACCAGGTGGTGTTGGCGGCGCTGTCGCGGCTGCTGCCCCGGCAACGCTGGACGGCGTTCTTCGTCACCCCCGCGACCCTGCTGCGCTGGCACCGGCAGTTGATCGCCCGACATTGGACCTATTCGAACACGCGACCCGGCCGGCCACCGGTCGGTAAGGGTCTTCGTGAGTTGGTGCTGCGCCCGGCAGCTGAGAATCCGACCTTGGGCCACCGCCGCGTGCAGGGCGAGCTGGCTCGTCTGGGCTACCAGATCGCGGCCAGCACCGTATGGAAGATCCTGCACCACGCTGGTGCCGCACCGACCCGACGCATGAGCCGGACGGGGCCACCACGTCGTACGGGGCGAAGACGCGCACGTGCCGGCGTACCAGCCGCACCGCCTCGTCCGGGTAGCCGGTGTTCACGTGCATCTGCCCGCAGCAGGTCTGGTCGGCGGGGAACACCACCTCGTGGCCGAGGCGCTCCAACAGCCGTACGATCGCCTTCGCCGCCTCGGGAAAGAGCGTGTCGGCAAGGCAGGTGACGAACAGCGCGACGCGCATCTTCAACCACCCATCCGGTCCTCGGCGGCCCGCCAGGCCACCTCGTCACCGCACGGCTCGTACCTCACGATCTGCTCAGTTTCGCGCAGAACGGTCCGCAGGGCAGCCAGGTCACCGTTGATCACACCGGCGGCGCGGGCCTGTACCAGGATGTTGCCCAGCGCGGTGGCCTCGACGGGACCGGCGAGCACCGGCAGTCCGCAGGCGTCGGCGGTGAGCTGGCACAGCAGTTCGTTGCGGGCGCCGCCGCCGACGATGTGCACGGCGTCGACGTGCCGGCCGGAGAGCTGCTGGGCCTGTCGGACGGCCCGCCGGTGCGCCAGCGCGAGGCTGTCCATGATGCAGCGGACGGTAGCCGCTGGGCCTGCGGGCACCGGCTCGCCGGCGCGCCGGCAGGCGTCGGCGATACGCGTGGGCATGTCGCCGGGCGGCAGGAACGCCGGGTCGTCCGGGTCCACGACGGAGCGGAAGGCCGGTTCACGGGCCGCCCGGCGCAGCAGGTCGGTCAGGTCACCGCCGCCCCAGGCGCGCAGCGCTTCCTGCAGCAGCCACAGGCCCATCACGTTGCGCAGGTATCGGAACGTGCCGTCGACGCCAGACTCGTTGGTGAAGTTGGCCCGGCGGCTCGCCTCGCTGAGTACCGGGGCGTCGAGTTCGACGCCCACGAGAGACCAGGTTCCGCACGAGATGTAGGCGAAGTGGTGCCCCGCCGCCGGCACGCCCACCACCGCCGATGCCGTGTCGTGCGAGCCGACGGCCACCACCTGCGGTGAGCCCGGCAGGGCCAGGTCGGGCCGGACCGGGCCGATCCGGGTGCCCGGCTCGCGCAGCGGCGGGAACAGCTCGCTGCGGATGCCCGCGTCTGCCATCAGGCCGGTGGCCCAGGCCCGCCGCCGTAGGTCGTACAGCTGGGTCGTGGAGGCGTTGGTGAGCTCGGCGCCGAGCTGGCCGGTGAGCCAGTACGCGATGAGGTCCGGGATCAGCAGCAGCCGGTGGGCGACGTCCAGCTGCGGCGTGCCGGCGGCCGCGGCGAGCTGGTAGAGCGTGTTGAACGGCAGCTGCTGCAGGCCCGTGGTCGTGTAGAGCCGCTCCTCGCCCAGCTGTTTGGCGACCCGCTCGGCGACCCCGTCGGTGCGGCCGTCCCGGTAGTGCACCGGGTTGCCGAGCAGCGTCCCGGAGGCGTCGACCAGCCCGTAGTCGACCGCCCATGAGTCGACGCCGATGCTGGTCACCGGCCCGGCGGCCCGCAGGCCGTCGAGGACGCCCCGCCAGAGGGCGAGGATGTCCCAGTGCAGGGTGTTCCCGACGCGCACGGGTTCGTTGGCGAACCGGTGCACCTCGGTCAGGTCCAGGCGGCCCGGTCCGACCTGTCCGAGCATGACCCGGCCGCTGGACGCGCCCAGGTCCACGGCGGCGAGCTGGACGCGGCTCACAGCATCCCCCGCCGGACTGCCCACACGACCGCCTGGATCGGGGCGGTCACGCCGAGGCGGTCGCAGATGGCGCGGATCCGCCGCCGCACGGTCCGCTCGGACAGGCCCGACCGGCGGGCCACCGTCTCGAGCGGCAGGCCCGTGGCGAGCAGCCGCAGCAGCCGCAGGTCCGCCTCGTCGAGCACGGGATTCTCCACGGGAATCGTCGTCCTCACCCGGCACCGCCGCGGATCACCGGAGAAAGGCCGCGGCGACGCCGGCGTCCACGGGCACGTGCAGACCCGTCGTGTGGGACAGGTCTCCGCCGGTGAGCACGAAGACGGCGTTGGCGACGTGCTCGGGCAGCACCTCACGCTTGAGCAGCGTGCGCTGGGCGTAGAACTCGCCGAGCTTCTCCTCCGGCACGCCGTAGACGGCGGCCCGCTTGGCGCCCCAGCCGCCGGCGAAGATGCCGGAACCGCGGACCACGCCGTCCGGGTTGACGCCGTTGACCCGGATGCCGTGGCCGCCCAGCTCCGCGGCGAGCAGCCGGACCTGGTGCGCCTGGTCGGCCTTGGCCGCGCCGTAGGCCACGTTGTTCGGGCCGGCGAACAGGGAGTTCTTGCTGGAGATGTAGACGATGTCCCCGCCCATCCCCTGTGCCAGCAGCACCCGCGCGGCCTCGCGGGAGACGAGGAAGGAGCCCTTGGCCATCACGTCGTGCTGGATGTCCCAGTCCGCCTCGGTCGTCTCCAGCAGCGACTTGGACAGCGACAGCCCGGCGTTGTTCACCACCAGGTCCACCCCGCCGAAGGCGAGCACCGCGTCGCGCAGGGCGCCGGCGACCGCGTCGCCGTCACTGACGTCGGCGGCGACGGCGACCGCCACGTCGGTGGTGCCGATCTCCGCGGCGACGGCGGCGGCCGCCTCCGCGTCACGGTCGGCGACGACGACGCAGGCGCCCTCCACGGCGAGCCGGTGGGCGATCGCCCGGCCGATGCCGGAGCCACCGCCGGTGACGAACGCGATCCGAGTGGCGAGAGCCTTCGGCTTCGGCATGCGCTGGAGCTTCGCCTCCTCCAGGGCCCAGTACTCGATCCGGAACTTCTCGGCCTCGTTGATCGGCGCGTACCGCGAGACGGACTCCGCGCCGCGCATCACGTTGATGGCGTTGACGTAGAACTCCCCGGCGACACGGGCGGTCTGCTTGTTGGCCCCGAAGCTGAACATGCCCACACCCGGCACCAGGACGACGGCCGGGTCGGCGCCGCGCATCGGAGGGCTGTCCGGGCCGAAGTGCCGCTCGTAGTAGGCGCGGTAGTCGTCGCGGTAGGAGGCGTGCAGTTCCTTGAGGCGGGCGATCACGGCCTCGATCGGGGCGGTGGGTGGCAGGTCGAGCACCATCGGGCGGACCTTGGTACGCAGGAAGTGGTCCGGGCACGAGGTGCCGAGGGCCGCGAGCGCGGGGTGCTTCTCCCGGGCGACGAAGTCGAGCACCACGTCGCTGTCGGTGAAGTGGCCGACCTGCGGCCGGTCGGTGGACGCGAGGCCCCGCAGCACCGGGAACAGCGCCGCCGCCCGACGTCGACGGTCGTCGGCCGGCAGCGGCTCGTAGCCGTCGATGACCGGGCCGAGCGGCTCGGCCCGACCCCGCTCGTCGAGGAAGGCCTGCGCACTGCGGATGATCTCCAACGAGTTGCGCTCGCACTCGTCGCTCGTCGCGCCCCACGCGGTGATGCCGTGCCCACCGAGGATCACGCCGATCGCCTGCGGGTTGGCCCGCGCCACGGCGGCGATGTCCAGACCGAGCTGGAAGCCGGGCCGCCGCCAGGGGACCCACAGCACCCGCTCGCCGAAGATCTCCTTGGTCAGTTCGGGCCCGTCGGCGGCGGCGGCGATCGCGATGCCCGCGTCGGGGTGCAGGTGGTCGACGTGCGCCGCGTCGACCAGGCCGTGCATCGCCGTGTCGATGGACGGTGCGGCGCCGCCGCGGCCGTGCAGGCAGTAGTCGAACGCGCCGACCATCTCGTCCTCGCGCTCGATCCCGGGGTACACGTCGACGAGAGCGCGGAGCCGGTCCAGCCGCAGCGCGGCCAGACCGGACCGGGTCAGGGTGCCGAGATCGCCGCCCGAACCCTTGACCCACAGCAGTTCGACGGGCCCACCGGTGACCGGATCGGTGTCCGCGCCCTTGGCGGAGGTGTTGCCCCCGGCGTAGTTCGTGGTGGTCGGGTCGGCGCCGAGCCGGTTGCTGCGCGCGATCAGCGCCTGAACCTCGGGTTGCATCGTCCTCACGTCCCCAGTCTGCGTTCTTCGGTGGTGGTCAGGCGCCCCAGCCGGCCTGCTGGCCGTCGGCACGTTCGGCGCGGATCTTGTCGAAGTAGCCGGAGCGGGCGTACGCGGCCATCGGGTCCGGGTCCAGGCCCAGGTCCGTACGCAGCTCGGCGAGCAGCGGCCGGACGTCGGTGTTGTACGCGTCCATCAGCACCGCGTTGGCGGCGAGCACGTCGCCGGTCCGCTGCGCGGCGGCCAGCGCGTCCGGGTCGACGAGCAGCGCCTTCGCCGTCGCCTCCTGCACGTTGAGCACCGAACGGATGATGGCCGGGATCTTCGGCTCGATGTTGTGGCACTGGTCGAGCATGAAGGCGATGCCGGCCTCCGGCGCCAACGCGTCGCCCCGGACGATCTCATGCATGATCCGGAACAGCTGGAACGGGTCCGCGGAGCCGACCATCAGGTCGTCGTCGGCGTAGAAGCGGGAGTTGAAGTCGAAGGCGCCGAGCTTCCCGACGCGCAGCAGGAACGCCACGATGAACTCGATGTTCGTGCCCGGCGCGTGGTGCCCGGTGTCGATGACCACCTGCGCCTTCGGGCCCAACTCCAGGCAGTGCGCGTACGCGGTGCCCCAGTCCGGCACGTCCGTGGCGTAGAAGGCCGGCTCGAACAGCTTGTACTCCAGCAGCAGCCGTTGGCCGTCACCGAGCCGGTCGTAGGTCTCCCGCAGCGCCGTCGCCAGCCGGTCCTGCCGGGCGCGAAGGTCGTCCTGGCCGGGATAGTTCGTCCCGTCGGAGAACCAGAGCTTCAGGTCCCGGGAGCCGGTGCGGTCCATGATGTCCACGCACTCGAGCAGGTGGTCGATCGCCTTGCGTCGTACACCCGGATCCGGGTTGGTGACGCTGCCCAGCTTGTAGTCGTTGTCCTGGAAGACGTTGGCGTTGATCGCGCCCAGGCTGACTCCCTGGTCGGTCGCGTACGCGGCCAGGTCGGCGTAGTCGTCGACGCGGTCCCACGGAATGTGCAGGGCGACCGTCGGCGCGACGCCGGTGAGCCGGTGCACCACCGCCGCGTCGGCGATCTTCTCGTACGGGTCGCGCGGCACGCCCTCCTGGGGGAACACCTTGAACCGGGTGCCGGAGTTGGCGTACGCCCAGGACGGGGTCTCGATGCGCTGCGCGCGCAGGGCTGACCGGACCCGCTCAAGGGTCTGCGCGTCGAACTGCGTCATGGGGTTTCTCCCGTCTGTGCGGCGAGCCGCGTCTCACGCTCTGCGCTGAGCTGCGCCTCAAGGTTGAAGACCTCGTCCAGCGGCCGGATGGCCCGGTCGGCGGCGCCGTGGTCGAGGCCGACGAAGTAGGGCGCCATCTCCGCCTGCCAGCGGGTGTTGACGTCGCTGGTCTGCATGGCGGCCTGGGCCGCCGCGAAGTCGTCGGTGACCAGGTAGCCCACGAGCAGGCCGTCGTCGCGGAGGAAGAGCGAGTAGTCGTGCCAACCGCTCTCGGCCAGGGCGGCGAGCATCTCCGGCCAGACCCGTGCATGGCGGGCGCGGTACTCGTCCAGTCGGTCGGGGTCTACCTGGAGGGTGAAGCAGACGCGGGGCATGGTTCTCCCGTCGGCTCCCCCGGTCGGTGCGGCGCGGTGTACGCCGCACCGACCGGGAGGGCGATCAGAACTGGAACTGGTCGATGTTGCTCTTGTCGAAGACGGTGGGCGGGCCGAGGATGACCACCCCCTCCTTGCCGACGGTGAACTCGCCGAGCTTGCCGGCCTTGAACTTGTCGCCCTCGGCGCCGGTGATCTGGCCGGAGGCCAGCGCCGCGCCGGCGTACGCCGCGAGGTAGCCGAGGTCGGCCGGGCTCCACAGGGCGAACGCGTCGACGGTGCCGTCCTTGACGTACTGGCGCATCTGGTTGGGGGTGCCCAGACCGGTCAGCTTGACCTTGCCCTTGTACTGCGATCCGCTGAGGTAGCGCCCGGCAGCCGCGACGCCGACGGTGGTCGGGGAGATGATGCCCTTGAGGTTCGGGTACGACTGGAGCAGACCCTGGGTCTCCTGGAAGGACTTCTGGTCGTCGTCGTTGCCGTACGCCACGGTGACCAGCTTGATCTTGCTGTACTCGGGCTTCTTCAGCTCCTCCTTCATCAGCGCGATCCAGGCGTTCTGGTTGGTCGCGTTGGCGGTCGCGGAGAGGATCGCGATCTCGCCCTCGCCGCCGATCTGCTGCGAGATCAGCTTGACCTGGTTCTCCGCGATGCCTTCGGCGGTGACCTGGTTGACGAAGATCTGCCGGCACTCCGGCTTGGTGTCGGAGTCGAAGGTGACGATCTTCGCGCCGGCCGCCTTCGCCTGGTTGAGCGCGCCGCAGATGGCGTTCGGGTCGTTGGCCGAGGTGACGATCACGTCCATGCCCTGCTGGGACAGGGTGTTGATGTAGCTGACCTGCGACGAGGCGCTCGCCTCGGACGGGCCGACCTCCTTGAACTCACCCTTGAACTCGGTGACCGCGTCCTTGCCGCCGTTGTCCGAGACGGTGAAGTAGGGGTTGTTCAGCTGCTTCGGCAGGAAGGCGATCTTGAGACCTTCCTTGATGGCGGCGTCGGGGTTGGCGGCGCCGCTCGCCTGGTTGCCGGCGCCGGCGTCGTTACCGGAGTTGTCACGGGTGGTGCCGCCGCACGCTGCGGCGCTGAGCAGCAGTGCGGCCAGGGCGAGGCTGGTGGCCCCGACACGGAGGCCTCTGCGGTATGCGGACATCGTCATCCTTCCGGGGGTGGTTGGTGAGCGGGGGACCTCACGAAGCGACGGAGTGCCGCTGTCGTCGACGGTGCAGCCGGGCGCGGATGTCCGCGACGGCGTTGGGCAGCACCACGGATGCGATGAGCAGGGTGCCGGTGACGATCGTCAGGGCGTTGGCGTCGACGTCGGCGAGCTGCAACGCGTTGCGCAGGACGCCGAGGAGCAGGACGCCGGCCAGCACACCGAGCAGGGCGCCCCGGCCGCCGAAGATCGAGACCCCGCCGAGCAGCACAGCGGTGACGACGGTCAGCTCCAGGCCGGTGGCGTTGTCGCCGCGGGCGCTGGCGTACCGCAGGGTCCAGAAGATGCCGACCAGCCCGCACACGGCGCCGGAGACCACGAAGAGCCAGAACTTCGTCCGGGCCACCGAGACGCCGGTGAACGTGGCGGCCTGGTCGTTGTTGCCCATGGCGTAGAGCGCCCGGCCGGCTGGGGTGGCGTGCAGCACGACCCCGAAGACCAGGGCGAGCAGCAGCAGCGGCACCAGCACGACCGGGATCGACGTGCCGGGGATGTTCCGCACCACGGCGGCCGTCCAGTCGGCCGGGAAGTCCGCGACCGCCTGGTCGCCGAGCACGACGAAGGACAGCCCCCGGTAGAGGGCGAGCGTGCCGATGGTGACCGCCAGGGACGGCAGGCCGAAACCGGTGACGAAGAGACCGTTCACCGCGCCGAGCGCCGCCCCGAGCAGCACCACGAGGACGCAGATCAGCTCCAGCGACAGTCCACTGGAGAGCCAGAGCTGTCCCATCAACGTGCTGCACAGGCCCACCATGCTGGCCACGGACAGGTCGATCTCGCCGGTGATCACGATCAGCGTCATCGGCAGCGCGATGAACGCCAGCGGCACCAGGTCGAGCAGCAGGAACTGGGCGTTGCGGCCGGTGGCGAAGTTCTCCACGGTCAACCCGGCGACCAGCACTGCCACCACGAGGGCGCCGACGATCACCGCGTCCCAGGAGCCGAACAGCCCGCGCAGGGTGGCGAGTCGGCCCGCGCCGGGCTCGGCCTCGACGGTGGGTGGTGCGGCGTACAGGCTGTCATGCGCCATGGGCGCTTCTCCCTCGGAGGCGGGCCGCCACCCGCAGGGCCAGGAGCCGGTCCAGCCCGATGGCGGCGAGGATGAGCGCGCCGACCACGGCCTGCTGCCAGAACGGGTCGATGCGCAGGACGGCGAGCGAGCTGCCGATCGTGGTCAGCAGCACGGCGCCGAGCGCCGCGCCGTAGGCGCTGCCGCTGCCGCCGAAGATCGCCACCCCGCCGACCACGGCGGCGGCGACGACCTGGAGTTCCAGGCCGGTGCCGGCGGCCGCGTCGAGGGTGCCGAACCGGGCCGCGTACAGCACGCCGGCGAGGCCGGCGAGCGCGCCGTTGGCGACGAAGACGGCGAACACCCGCCGGCCCACCGGGATGCCGGAGAGCCGCGCGGCGGCCGGTTCCGAGCCGATCGCGTAGAGCTCGCGGCCGCTGCGGTAGGAGCGCAGGTAGAACCCGACGACGGCGACGACGACCAACGCGATGAGGAACAGCACGGGTACGCCGAGCACGGTCTGGTTGCCCAGCTGCAGGAACGACGAGGGCATGTCGGCGGCGTTGATCTGCCGCCCGGACGCCCAGTAGTAGTCGACGCCGCGGAAGGCGTAGAGGGTGCCCAGGGTGATGACCAGGGCGGGCACCCGGGCCACCGCGATCAGGCCGCCGTTGACCACGCCGCAGAACGCGCCCAGCGCGATACCCAGGACGAGCGCCACCGGCCACGGGGTGCCGGGCGCGGAGAGGAACAGCGAGCCGGTGGCGAAGGCGACCAGACCGAGGATCGAGCTGACGGAGAGGTCGACGTTGCGGGTGACGATGACCAGGGTCTGCCCGACCGCCAGGATCACCAGGATCGCGCAGCCCAGCAGCAGGTCCTTGACGCTCTGGCCGCTCAGGAACCGGTCGTTGCGCACGGTGGTCACCAGGATCAGCAGCCCGAGCGCGATCAGGAGGCTCAGCTCGCGTACGGCGAGCAGCCGCTCGGCGAGGCCGCGGCGCTGCCGACCGCGGTCGGTCGGGGCGTTCCCGGCGACCTGCTCGGGCGCGGCGGCGTCGGTGCGGCTCATGCGGGCACTCCTTGACCGGTGGCGGCGAACATGATGGAGGTCTCGTCCGCCTCGGCCCGGGACAGCTCACGGACCAGTCGCCCCTCGTGCATGACCAGGACCCGGTCGGCCATGCCGAGCACCTCGGGCAGTTCGCTGCTGATCATGAGGATGGCCAGGCCCTCGCCGGCCAGCTCCGAGAGCAGCCGGTGCACCTCGGCCTTGGTGCCGACGTCGATGCCACGGGTGGGCTCGTCGACGATCAGGATCCGTGGTTCGGTGGCCAGCCACTTGGCGAGCACGACCTTCTGCTGGTTGCCGCCGGAGAGGGTCGCCACCGGGGCGCCGAGCCGGGCGGCCTTCACCTGCAGCCGCCGCGTCCAGCTGCGGGCCTCGGCGCGCTCCGCGCCGCCGAGCAGGAGGCCGAGGCGGCTCAGCGCCCGGCGGCGGGCCAGCGTCGCGTTGCGCTCCACCGACAGCTCCATGACCAGGCCCTGCTGCCGCCGGTCCTCGGGGACCAGCGCCATGCCGGCGGCGATCGCCCGGCCCGGCCTGCCCGCCGGGACACCTCGCCCGGCCACCAGCACCTCGCCCGCGTCGTAGCGGTCGACGCCGAAGACGGCGCGGGCGACCTCGCTGCGGCCGGCGCCGACCAGGCCGGCGAGCGCGACGATCTCCCCACCCCGGACGGAGAACGACACGTCGGTGAAGACGCCGGCCCGGGTCAGCCCACGGACCTCGAGAAGCGTGTCGCGCGGCTCGGCGGCCTGCTTGGGGTAGAGCGAGGAGACGTCCCGGCCCACCATGCGCCGCACCACCTCGTCGACGGTGAGGTCGGCGGCCCGGTCGCTGGAGACCCAGGCGCCGTCGCGCAGCACGGTGACGCGGTGGCAGAGGTCGAACACCTCGTCGAACCGGTGCGAGATGAACAGCACCGCCGCGCCGCGTTCGCAGAGCGACCGGGCGACCGCGAAGAGCCGCTCGACCTCCACACCGGAGAGCGCGGCGGTGGGTTCGTCCATGACCAGGACGCGGGCGTCGAAGGAGATCGCCTTGGCGATCTCGACGAGCTGCTGGTCGGCGATGGAGAGCCCTCGGGCGGGGCGGGTCGGGTCGATCCGGACCCCGAGCCGCTGGAACAGCCGCTCGGCGTCGCGGTGCATCGCCGCGCTGTCGATGCGGCGCAGGCCGCGAAGCGGTTGCCGGCCCATGAAGATGTTCTCCGCCACGGACAGATCCGGAAAGAGCGTCGGCTCCTGGTAGATGACGGCGATGCCGGCGGCCCGGGCGTCCGCGGGACCGCGCAGCCGCAGCGGTTGCCCGTCCAGGGTCATCTCGCCAGCGTCCGGCGGATGCGCGCCGGCCAGGATCTTCACCAGGGTGGACTTGCCCGCGCCGTTCTCGCCGACCAGGGCGTGGGCCTCACCGGCGTGCAGCGCCAGGTGCACCCCACGCAGCGCGACGACGGCCCCGAAGGACTTCGTCACGCCGTCGAGTACCAGCAGCGGAGCGCCGTCCGTGCCCGGTGCGTCGGCGGTCATCCGATCCCTCCTGAATCGTTTCATGAGTCGTGCATGGACCGTAGGGGGAGGCATTCGCGAGCGTCAAGGGTTTCGCCATGATTTCCTCCCTGTTGCTGATGCGGGCTCCAGGCCCCATCCGACCCGTGCCGTCGTTCGGCGACGCGACGCGCGGGGCCGCCGGGCGGCTGGATGAAACGTTTTAGCCGCTATACACTGCCGGAACTACCCGGTCCAGCCGTCCCCGCGACGGGCTTTCCGGGGATCACCGCGACCGCGACCCGCGCCGGGCTCGGGGCCGCGACCACCGCACGGAACGTCGAGGGAGTCATGGCAACGGCGAACATCAAGGAGGTCGCCCGGCACGCCGGCGTCTCCCTCGGCACGGTGAGCAACGTGCTCAACCGGCCCGACACGGTCGCCCCCGCCACCCGACAGCGGGTGCTCGACGCCATCAGCACGCTCGGCTACGTCCGCAACGACTCCGCGCGCCAACTACGCGCCGGGCACAGCCGCACCGTCGCCATCGTCGTCCTGGACGTGGCCAACCCGTTCTTCACCGACGTCGTGCGCGGCGCCGAACAGGTGGTCGAGGAGGCCGGCGCCATGCTCGTCGTCTGCAACAGCGGCGAGGACAGCGCCCGCGAGCGCCGCCACCTGGAGCTGCTGGAGGAACAGCGGGTCCGCGGCGTCCTCATCACCCCGGTCGGCCACGGCCCCCAGCCCAACCTGGACAAGCTCATCGACCGGGGCATCCCGGTGGTGCTGGTGGACCGGGGCACGGGCCGGGCGAACCGTTGCTCGGTGGCGGTCGACGACGTCCTCGGCGGCCGGCTCGCCATGGACCACCTGCTGGACCAGGGCCACCACCGCATCGCCTACCTCGGCGGCCCGCTCTCCCTCGCCCAGGTCGCCGACCGGCACGCCGGTGCCGCAGCGGCCCTGGAGGAACGCGGCAACGGCGCCGAACTCCGGGTGGCGGTGACCACCAGCCTGACCGTCGCCGCCGGCCGGCGCGCCGCCGAGGAGTTGCTGACGCTGCCGGCCCGGCAGCGCCCCACCGCCGTCTTCTGCGCCAACGATCTGATCGCACTCGGCGTACTGCAGGAGCTGACCGCGCGCGGCCTGCGGGTGCCGGCCGACGTGGCCATCGTCGGCTACGACGACATCGAGTTCGCCGACGCGGCGGCGGTGCCGCTGTCATCGGTACGCCAGCCCCGCGACCAGCTCGGCCGCACCGCGGCTCAGCTGCTGCTGGAGGAGGCCGAGCCCGGCGACACGCACCGGCACCGGCACGTGGTCTTCCAGCCGGAGCTGGTCGTCCGCCGCTCCAGCGACCACCCCCGGCGCACCCGGCGCTGACCGCCCGAACCGCACCAGTGGCTGGAGCGGCGGCCTCCGGTGGCCGGGCTGACCGAGCTGACCGGGTGGCCGGGGTGGCCGAGCTGACCGGGGTGGCCGAGCTGACCGGGGTGGCCGAGCTGGCCGCCCTTTGCTCTGCTTCAACGGGCGCAACGACAAGGCACCGCCGGTGTTGCGCCGATTGAAGCAGAGCAAAGGGCGTCTGGGCCAACCCGGGCATGGGGACGGCGAGAGGCAACGGGTCTGGCGTCGGGAGGACGACAGCGGCGCGGGTGCGTCAGGCCGCCGGGACCGGCGTAGCCCAGACGTCGGCGACCGACGGGTCATAGCCGTCACCCGTGTCCCGGAAGCGCACCCGCACCGCCCCGTCGCGGGTCGCGTCCGGCAGGTCGACCACGAACTGGTAGCTGACCGTGCCGGCTCCACCCACCGTCCGTCGCCACGAGCGGCTGTACGCCACCACCCCGTCCACGACCACCTCGTAGTCCTTCAGCTGCGGCCCGTCGTAGGTCTCGATCGAGCGCAACACGAACGGCTCGCCGGGCTCGACGGCGAGGTCGAACTCGAACCAGCCACCGGGGCGGGTCGTGTCGGTGTACCGGCGGGTCAGGCCGGCCTCGGTGCTGGTGGCCGAGTAGGTCGAGGCGGTGAGGCCGTGGGCCTGCTCGGAGGCCGGATCGCCGAGGTCGACGTGGTCGTACGCGCCCGGCGGCGGATTGTCGAACCGGACCGGGATCGCGAGCGTACGCCGTTCGGCCGCCGTGTCGCCGGTGGCCACCGTGATTTCCACCGGCCCCTGCGTCACGGACACCGGCGCGGTGAGGACGGTCGACACGGTGGTCTGCGCGCCGGGGGCGAGGTCGTACCCGGCGGTGGCCGGCGCCACCCGCCAGCCGTCCGGCGCGATGACGGTCAGCTGCCCCGTCACCCGCACGGCGGCCCGGTTGCGCAGCACCGTGCCGACCGTCGTCGCGGCGCCCGGCGCGACGTCGGCCGGGACCGGGACCGCCGACACGACCTGCACCGCCGGCGCGACGGTGACCGTTCCCGCGACGGGCAGTGTGGCGGCGCCACCCCGGTGGCGGTAGCTGGCGGAGCCGTCGATGGCCCCGCTCACCGGCGCCTGACCGGCGGGGATCCGCAGGTCGTAGCCGTGGCTGACGGTGCCGCCCGGTGCGACCGTGGCGGCCCGCCTGCCGACCGGCGTGACCGTCCAGCCGTCGGGTGCCCGCAGATCGGAGGTCACGCCGGTCAGCGGGTCCCGCCCGCCGTTGGTCACCGTGACGGTGGCGCGTACGACCGCGCCGGGCAGCCGCTCCCCCACCGGCAGGTCGAGTCTGACCACGGCGCCGACCAGGGTCGACGACGCCGCGGAGAGCCGCTGATCGACCCGGGTGAGCAGCACGGTGAACCGGTCCGCGTGGGCCTGGTCGAGGCGACCCGCGGCGACCTGGGTGCGCAGCCACCGGGCCGTGTCGGCGGCGCTCGCCAGGGCTCGGTGCACGTCACCGGCGGCGGAACGGGAATTGCCCGCCAGGTACGCCGTGCGCGCCGCCGTCGTCTCCGCGGCGAGTCGGCTGAACCGGCCGCGCAGGTACTCGGCCACCGGTCGGCCCAGCTCACCGGCGAGCTGGTCGGTGAGCGTCACCAGCTCCCGCACCGTGTCGCCGGCGTCGCCCAGGTCGCCGAGCACCCGGTCGATCGCGAAGGAGTACGAACCGGAGCCGATCTCGTAGACGGCGACCGTGCCGTCCATCCGGACGAACCGCACGCCGTCGGCCTGATCCGCCGGCCGGCCGCCCTCGGTGACCGCGTTCCGCCCCGGTGCCGGCAGGCGTACGGTCGCGGTGGTGTTCGCCGGCACGGTGAGCCGCAGCCGCATGTCCCCGCGCGCGTCGAGATCCCAGTCGCTGCCGATCGTCCCGTACGCCGAGCGGTACGACGCCCTGGCCGAGGTGAGGTCTCCACCCGGCTGCGGGGCGAACGTGAGGTGCGCGTACCCGGGATTGCCGGCGTCGGGTTGGATGCCGGCCACGGTCCGGTACATCCAGTCGCCCACCGCGCCGTACGCGTAGTGGTTGAAGGAGTTCATCCCCACGTCGCCGAAGCTGCCGTCGGGTTTGATCGAGTCCCAACGCTCCCAGATCGTGGTCGCGCCCTTGGCGATCTCGTAACCCCACGACGGATACGTGTCGTTGAGCAGCAGCCGGTACGCGACGTCCAGATGCCCGGTCTCACTGAGCGCCGGCAGCAGGTCCGGGGTGCCGAGGAAGCCGGTGGAGAGGTGCCAGTCGTGCCGTTGCACGTTGGCGACCAGCCGGTCGGCGGCCTTGGCCCGCAGCGTGTCGGGCAGCAGGCCCATGCCGATGGCCAGCACGTACCCGGTCTGGCTGTCGCCCTGCACCGTGCCGTCGGCGGAGACGTACGCGTCGACGAACGCCTGCGCGATGTCCTTGGACAGCGCCGCGTAGCGGGCCGCGTCGGCGTCCTTGCCGATGGCGCCGGCCAACTGGCCCAACAGCCGGATGCTGTAGGCGTAGTAGGCCGTTCCGACGACGCCGGCGGGCGTCGGATCGTCGAGGTTGAGCCAGTCGAGGTACGGGCCGGCGTTGGTACGCAGGTGACCCGAGCTGGTGCTCTCCAGCCAGGACGCGTACCGCACCATCGACGCGTAGTGCTCCTCGACGACCCGGGTGTCGCCGTAGCGCTGCCAGAGGGCGTACGGCACGGTGATCCCGGCGTCGGCCCATCCGGTCGCGCCGTCCCCGCAGCAGGCCCGGGGCGCGACGTCGGGGTAGGCGCCGTTGGCCGACTGCGCGTCCCGCAGGTCCTGCAACCACTTGGTGAGGAACGTCAGGCTGTCCATGTTGAACGTGGCGGTGTTGGCGAAGACGTTGATGTCGCCGGTCCAGCCGAGCCGCTCGTCCCGGGCCGGGGTGTCGGTCGGGATGGACAGGAAGTTGCCGCGCTGCCCCCAGGTGATGTTGCTGTGCAGCTTGTTGACCATCGCGTTGGAGGTCTCGAACTCGCTGGTGAGCTCCCCGTCGGTGTGCATGACCAGGCCGGTGACGGTGGACAGATCGGGCGTGCCCGGATAGCCGGTCAGCTCGACGTAGCGGAAGCCGTGGAAGGTGAACGTGGGCTGGTAGACCTCGGCCCCGCCGCCGCGCAGCGTGTAGTGGTCGGTGGCCCGGGCCGTGCGCAGGTTGGCGGTGTACGCGGTGCCGTCCGGGTTGAGCACCTCGGCGTGCCGGACGCGGACCGTCGCGCCGGCCGGGCCGTCGACCTTCAGCCGGACCTTGCCCACCATGTTCTGGCCGAGGTCGACGATCCAGGTGCCGGGGGTGGGCTGGGTCAGCGCCTTGGCCGGCAGCTCCTGCGTGACCCGCACCGGCGGGTCGACCTGGGCGACGATCCGGTCGGTGGCGTCGACGTCGTCGACGGTGGCGGGCGACCAGGCGGAGTCGTCGAACCCGGGCCGGTCCCAGCCGGCCGGCAGTCGCCGCGCGTCGTAGGTCTCACCATGGATGAGGTCGCTCTGCAGGAAGGGCCCGGCGGTGGCGCGCCACGAGCCGTCGGTGCCGATCGTCTCGCTGCGCCCGTCGGTGTAGTCGATGACCAGCTGCGCGCTGAGGTGCGGCCGGGAGCCGTAGTTGTCGGTGCCGAACCAGGCGATGCTGCCGGCGTACCAGCCGTCGCCGAGCAGCGCGCCGAGCGCGTTGTCGCCCGCGCGGAGCTGGCGGGTGACGTCGTACGTCTGGTACTGCACCCGCTTGTCGAAGTCCGTCCAGCCGGGTGCCAACTCGTGGTCGCCGACCCGCTGGCCGTTGAGTGACAGCTGGTAGACACCGAGTGCGGTGGCGTAGACCCGGGCCCGGGAGACCGTACCGTCGACCCGGAAGCCCCGGCGCAGCAGCGGGTTCGCGTCCAGCGCGGTGAGCATGGCCTCGGCGTCGCCGCTGACCCGCAGGCCGCCCGGGGTGGCCGTGCCCGCCCCGAACGGGTTCGCGCCGTCGGTGAGCGGGGCCGCGTAGAGGGTGTCGCTGCCGCTGGTCACCGAGAAGTCGGAGAAAACCCCGCTCTCCACCCCGTTGGTGCGCAGGCCCACCGACCCGGCCCGGTGCGCGGTGCTGCGGGTGACGTCGACCTGGGTGCCGTCGACCCAGGTGGTGATGGTGTCGCCGGCCGCGGTGATGCGCAGGATGTGCGGCGCGGTCAGCTTGTCGGCCGGTACGACCGCACCGAGCGGCACCTCCTTGAGCAGGGTCCAGGCGCCGTCGACCCGTACGTGCGGGCGCAGTTTCGCGCTGCCGCCGGTGCTGGAGAACTGCCACATGTACGCGTTGCCCGCGCCACGGGCCCGCAGGAAGATCCCCGCCGCGTCGCGTTCGAGCCGGACCGTCGTCTGCACCGTGTAGTCGGCCCAGGACTCGGTGGGCGACGGCATGCCGACCCAGTCGGCCTGCCAGCCGTCACCACCCCGTACGCCGGTCTCCCAGGACGCCGGCGCGCTCCACCCCGAACCGCGGCCCGCGGTGTCCCAGACGCGGACCTGCCAGGCGTACCGGGTGCGGGGTCGCAGCTGCGGGCCCGCGTACGGGACCAGGGTGCTCTGTCGCGACCGGACCCGGCCGCTGTCCCAGACGTCCGCGTCGCCCAGCCGGTCCGGACTGGTGGCGACGCGCACCTGGTACGACTCCTGGAGCACGCCCCGGGTGGTGGCCTCGATGCGCCAGCCGAGGCGGGGCTTCTCCACGTCCAGCCCGATCGGCTCGATGGCCCGTTCGGTGGTCAGGCCGGTCACCGTCGGCGCGGGGGCCGCCGGCGCGGCGGCCGCGGCCGGGCCCGGCACCACCGTCGGCGTCAGGCCGAGCAGCAGCACGAGAAGCGCGGAGGGTGCGGCGCGGCGCCGCGTCATGCGCATCATTCCTGGTCCTCATCCTTCCGGTGGTGGCGGGCCGGTGACCGGCCCCGAACGGGACGTCAGCGGGGCTGGGCCGCCGGACCGGCGACCGGGTGGAAGCTGGACCGGCCGGAGCCGACCTGGAAGACGGCCCGGCCGTCCTCGATCCCGACGAAGGTCGCCTTGCTCGGACCGGCCGCCCGGTAGGACTTTCCGGGGATGACCGGCAGGGCAACCCGGGCGGTGACGTTGACCGGCACGTCGAGGTCGACGCGGAGGCCGCCCTCGGTACGCCGCCAGTCCAGGCGGACCGGTCCGCGCTGGGTGGACACCGTGCCGCTCGCCCGGTCGAGCCCGGCGGCGGGCGGCACGACGTCGACCACGGCGGCCCCAGGGCTGGCGGTGCGGACGCCGAGCAGGGTCTCCTGCACGTCGACCACCGCCTGCGCTCCCCAGCCGTGCGACTGGCTGAAGTTGCTGCCGGGATCGAGGGTCCAGGCCTCCCAGGTGAAGGTGCCGCCCTGGGCGAGGATGTTCGCCCAGCCCAGGTCATCCGGGTTGGTCAGCAGCCGCAGCACCGCCTCGGGCCGGTCGGCGTCGGCGAGCGCCCGCAGCAGCCAGTGGGCGGTCATCGGCCCCTGCTTCATCCCCATGGACGCGACGTGGTCGGCCAGCGCGGGCAGGTCGGCCCGCGGGGCCAGCCCGTGCGCGATGGCGTACGACGTGGCGTGCTGCCCGGCGTGGGCACTGCGCGCACCGGTGGCCGACAGCCCGTCGACGTAGCTGCCGTCGGCGGCGCGCAGCGTGGCGTTGACCGCGTCGGTGAGGTCGGCGGCCCGCCCGTCGTACGCGGTCACCTCGGCGGCGGGCCGACCGACTGCCTCGGCCATCCGGGCGGTGGTCCGCAGCACGTCGACGCTCTGGGCGTTGATGGTGGTCCGCGCGGCGGCGGTCATGTCGTAGCCGAAGCGGCCCGGCTCGGGCCAGTCGATGATGCCGAAGCGGTAGGCGCCGCTGCCGCCGGACAGGTCGGTGACCAGGCCGGCGGTGGGGCCGGTGGCCGGAATGTGGCGCAGCACGTACTCGGCGGTGTCCCGGATCGCCGGGTACGCCTCCGCCAGCAGCTCCCGGTCGCCGGTCTCGGTCCAGTACCGCCACACCCAGTCCACGAACATCAGCGAGTAGTCGGGGATGTCCCGCTTGCCGTCGCCGTTGGGATAGACGGCGTTGTAGCGGCCACGGTCGCCCTCGGCGGTCCAGTAGCGGGCGGCCGAGCGGAGGAACTCGCGGATGGCCTGCTGGGTGGCGTCGCGCTCGCCGAAGGCGGACATCGTGGCGTACGAGATGTTCGCGGCGTCGCCGAGGAACTGGCCCTTCTCCCGGGTGGGAGTGTCGACGAACGCCTCTTGGACGGAGTAGATCGCGGACCGTTTCATCATCGTCCACACCGCGTCGAGGGTGGCGTTCGAGCTGGTGAAGCTCGCCTCCCGGCCGGACGGGACGTCGGTGTGCACCACGACGGCGGAGACGTCGTGCGCCGAGATCTGCTCGCCGGCGCCGGGGATCTCCAGGTAGCGGAAGCCGAGGTGGGTGAAGGCGTGGAACTCCTGCGGCCCGTCCTTCTGAAGGTACGGGAAGCTCATGGTGGTGCCCTGCGACTGGAGGGTGGACGTGTCGACCCGGCCGGTGTCGGTGAGGGTGTATCCGGCCCGCAGGTCGACCGTGCGCCCGGCGACACCGGCGTCGAACCGGACGACCGGGCGCGCGGGGATGACCACGCCGAAGTCGGCGACGACCGTGCCGTCGGCGGCGGTACGCAGCGCGACCGGCTCGACGGAGGTCTCGACCAGCCGGGTCTCCTGCCCGATCAGATGCGGAGACGACGCGGTCGGATGCGCGCCGAGCACCTCGGCGGCGGCGAACCCGGCGGCGCTGTCGTCGTAGCCGGGCCGCATCCAGCCGGCGACCTCGGCGCGGGCGTCCTGCCGCTCGACCCGGTCGCCCTCGCCGTTGCGGCGCTCGGCGTTCGCGACGAACTGGGTGTCCCGGGCGACCCGCCAGGAGCCGTCCGTGCCGTACACCTCCCGGGAGCCGTCGGCGTGCTCGACGACCAGCTTCACCAGCAGGCCACGGGCACCGGCGGGGCGGCCCTGACCGCTGCCGTACCAGTGGTAACGCACCCCGATGACCAGCGGCGCACCGGCTTTCACCAGCCTGGTGACGTCGGCAGCCTGGTAGTAGTCCTCCCCCGGGTAGCCGAAGGACGTGCCCCGGTCGGCGCGGGTGCCGTTGAGGTAGAGCTCGTAGGTGTGGTCGGCGGCGGTGTAGGCGCGGGCCCGGACCACGCGGCTGGCGTTGGGGCGTACCTCGGTGCGGGCCAGGGTGTAGTCGTCGGCCTCGGTGGTGGCGCGCCGGATCCAGCTGGCGCCCTCCCACTGGCTGTCGTCGATGCCGGTCTCGAACGCGCCAGCGGCGGGCGGGGACTGCCGGCCGGTGCGGTCCCAGGTGCGGACCGTCCACTCGTACGCCGTGCCCGCACGCAGGGCCGGTCCGACGTACGGCACGTAGGACTGCTGGCCGGAGGCGACCTTGCCGGAGTCCCAGACCCGGTCGCCGCCGGTCGCGGTGACGGTGATCCGGTAGGCGGTCTGCGCCTCACCGGGGTCGGCGTCGCGGGGCAGCCAACCGAACCGCGGGACGCCCTCGACGTTGAGCGGGCGACTCCGGTCGCCGACCGTCAGCGAGGCCGGTGCGCCCGGCGCGTGCCCCCGTGCGGCCAGCGCCGGCGGCGCCCCGCCGAGGACCACCGCGACGACGGTCGTCGCCGCCAGGAGCACCGCTGTCCGGCGCCGCCGGGCAGCCGGCCAGAATCCGAGAGTACGACGAGTCACGCGGGCCTCCGCTCTATGAATCGTTTCAGGCAGGCTACGCGCTCGTTGTGGCCAAGTGAAGACGTTCACTGTGATGGATCCGAAATCGACGGACGGGCGGGAGAGCGACCGCCGCGCCTGGTTCCGTCCGGCCCGGCCGTGGAAACTGTTATCCCGCTGCGGCCCGCCGGTCTCCTGAGGGGAGGCATTGGTGGTGAACCACCACGGTCTTCCACTGGGTAGCGATGCGACCACACGAAGGAGTGGAAACGATGCGCGGAACCGGTCGAGGTGAAGCCGACACCGACCTGGTGGTGGCCGCCCGCAACGGCGATCCGCAGGCGCTCGACGCCCTGGTGGCAGCGTCGCTCCCCCTCGTCTACAACGTGGTCGGCCGGGCGCTGCGGGGGCACGCCGACGTCGACGACGTGGTCCAGGAGACCCTGCTACGCGTCGTCCGGCACCTGCCCGACCTGCGAGATCCGACCGCGTACCGGTCCTGGCTGATCGCCATCACCGTGCGGCAGGTGCGCGACCGCGAGCAGCAGCGCCGCGACGCGCTGACCCACACCGCCGACCTCGACACCGCGTACGGGGTGCCCGACCCGGCCGCGGACTTCGCCGGGATCACGATCCTCCGGCTCGGCCTGACCGACCAGCGCCGCGAGGTGGCCGAGGCGACCCGCTGGCTCGACGACGACGACCAGACGCTGCTCGCCCTCTGGTGGCTGGAGGCCACCGGCAACCTCGACCGAGCCGACCTCGCCTCGGCACTCGGCCTGACCGAGGGCCACGCGGCGGTACGGATCCAGCGAATGAAAGAACAGCTGGAGGTGTCCCGGAGCGTGGTCCGCGCGCTGCGCGCCACCGCCGCCTGCCCCGCCCTGCGCGACGTGACCCAGACGTGGGACGGCCGACCGAGCCCGCTGTGGCGCAAGCGCCTTGCCCGCCACGTACGGGAATGCGGTGCCTGCGGCTCCTGGGCCCGCGACCTGCTCCCGGTCGAACGCCCGCTCGCCGGGCTTCCGCTACTGCCGATCCCACCCGGAATGGCCGAGAACCTCGCGGCCGGCATCCCGGCGGCGACCGCCCTGCCCACGCCCGCCGAGCCCCTTGCCGGCGGTGCGCTCCGGGGCACCGGCGGGCTGCGCAACCGCTTCTCGTTCGGGTCGAAGGGCGTACTGGGGCCGATCTCCGCAGCCGCCGCGGTCGCCGCACTGGTGATCGGGGCGATCGTCGTGGCACAACCGACCGGATCAACCCCCGCCCCCGCGGCGGCCCCGGCGGTCGAGGCGCTGCCGGCCACCACCCCACCGGCCAGCGCGCCCGCCGCGACCACGCCAGCCACCACCACGCCCTCAGCGGCGACCCCGAAGCCGAAGCCGACGACGGCCCGCCCGGCCGCGCCGGCGCCCGCGGTGACCTCGAAGAAGAAGGGCGTCGGCGTCTGGACCTTCAACGGCGTCAGCGAGGCGCTGGCCAACTCCACGGCTCGTTGGTACTACACCTGGAACGTGGGCCACCCGGGCGTCACCAGCCCGAAGGGCAGCGAGTTCGTCCCCATGATCTGGGGCGCGAAAAGCGTCACCGCCAATAGCCTGCAACAGGCCAAGAAGAACGGGCGACAGCTGCTCGGCTTCAACGAGCCGGACATGGGCGGTCAGGCGAACATGAGCGTGGAACAGGCGCTGGACCTGTGGCCGCAACTGGAGTCAACCGGCCTCCCACTGGGCAGCCCTGCCGTAGCCTGGGGCGGGGACCGACCGGGCGAATGGCTCGACCGCTTCATGACCGGCGCGAAGGAGCGCGGCTACCGGGTCGACTTCATCGCCCTGCACTGGTACGGCGGCGACTTCACCACCGCCAACGCGGTCAACCAGCTCAAGTCGTACCTCCAGGCGGTCCACGACCGCTACAAGCTGCCGATCTGGCTCACCGAGTTCGCCCTGATCGACTTCTCCAACGGCGTCCGCTTCCCCAGCCAGGCCCAGCAGGCCGCGTTCCTCACCGCGGCGACCCGGATGCTCAGCTGGCTGAGCTGGCTGCACCGGTACGCCTGGTTCGGCCTGCCCGCTACCGACAAGGACCAGACCGGGCTCTTCCGTACCGGCAGCACGGCGACCGCCGTCGGCCGCGCCTACCAGGCCGCACGCTGAAACCTTCCAGGGTGTGCCACCCACCAAAAGGTAAGTACCTGAGGAAATAGTGCGTACTTGATGCCCCGAACCTGACGGACGCAGGATGGGACCGGCCCTGCCGAACGGTCCACACACGTTGCGGCGCCATCCCGTCTCTTTGAGGAGCACCTCCATGTCCGAGCACGTCCGTCCCCCCGTCACGATCTCGGACTCGGGCCGATGGGTCAGGCGCTGGCCGGCGCCATGCTGGCCGCCGGGCACCCCACCACCGTCTGGAACCGGACCGCCGCCCGGGCCGACCCACTCGTCGCCCGAGGCGCGCGACGAGCGACCACCGTGGACGAGGCGGTACGCGCCAGCCCACTGACGCTCGCCTGCGTCATCGACAATGCGGCGGTTCGCGCGATCGTCGAACCGGCCGCTGCCGCGTTGAAGGGCCACACCCTGGTGAACCTCACCGCCGACACGCCACGTAGCACTCGCGACATGAGCGAGTGGGCGGGCTCGCGCGGCGTGGACTATACCTCGACGGCGCGATCATGACCCCGGCCCTCACCATCGGCGGACCTGCCGCGCTCGTGCTGTACAGCGGCCCGGAGGACATCTGGCAGACCCACCGGGCGACCCTGGCCAGCATCGGCGGAGCCGCCGACTGGCTCGGACCGGAGCCCGGCCGCGCCGCCGCCCACGACATCGCACTGCTCGACATGTTCTGGACCGCGTTGACATCCTCCACCGCCCTGAAGGGCGGGGATTCCCTCGGTCACCCGAGGGGGTTCCTGTTTCACCGGGCCGCGCCTTCACCGCTTTCGCGGGTCGGGTCTCACCGGCCCTCCACAGGCGTTTCACCTCTCCGCCAGCCCGGCGGCGAGAAGGTTCCTGGCGGCGTTGACGTCCCGGTCGTGCACGGCATCGCAGCCGGGGCACGTCCAGACGCGAACGCCGAGGGTCATGGCGGTGTTGATCCGACCGCACGCCGAGCAGGTCTTCGTGCTCGGATGCCAGCGGTCGACGGCGATCACCTGCCGCCCGTACCAGGCGGCCTTGTACTCGATCATGCTGCGCAGTTGTGTCCACGCCGCGTCGGAGATGGCGCGGGCCAGCGAGTGGTTGCGCAGCATGTTGCGCACGCTGAGGTCTTCGATCACGACCGTTTGGTTCTCACGGACGAGTCGAGTCGACAGCTTGTGCAGGTGATCCCGCCGCCGGTCGGCGATGCGGGCATGGATGCGGGCCACCGCAAGCCGGGCTTTCGCCCGGTTCTTGGTGTCCTTGCCCTTACGGGACAGGTTGCGTTGCGCCTTGGCCAGCTTGCGCCGGTCGGCGCGCTCGTGGCGCGGGTTGGTGATCTTCTCCCCGGTGGACAAGGTGAGCAGACTGGTGATGCCCGCGTCCACCCCGACCGCCGTGGACAGCGGCGGCAGTGCCTTGACGGTGGGGTCATCGACCAGCAGGGACACGAACCACCGACCGGCCGCGTCGCGGGACACCGTGACCGTCGACGGTTCGGCCCCTTCGGGCAGGGGCCGCGACCACACGATGCCCAGCGGGGCGTCCATCTTGGCCAGGGTGAGTTGCCCGTGACGCCAGCGAAACGCCGAGCGGGTGTATTCCGCCGACGCCCGGGACTTGCGCTTGGCCTTGAAACGCGGGTAGCGCGACCGCTTGCCCCAAAACGCGGCGAACCCGGCTTGCAGGTGCCGCAGCGTCTGCTGCAACGGCACCGAGCTGACCTCGTTAAGGAACGCCAGCTCCTCGGTGCGCTTCCACTCGGTCAGCCACGCCGAGGACTGCACATAGGTGCTGCGCTGCCGGTCAACGGCCCACGCACGGGTGCGCGCCTCCAAGGCGAGGTTGTAAACCTTGCGCACGCACCCGAAGGTGCGGTTGAGCTGATCGGCCTGCTCGGGGGTCGGATAGAAGCGGTACTTGTATGCCCGCTTCACCACCTCACCCACGCCTCACATTCTATCCACCCATCATGCAAGACGAGCATCGAGGGGAGGGAGCGGCGTTACCTCCCGGCCCTAAACGGCCGGGTTTCCACGCCGCGATCCTGATGAGCGGCGTCGCCCACGCCTTCGCACTGGCCCGGGCCGAACAGATCAGCCCGACCGCGCTCGCCCCGTACGCCAAGGGCATCGGGGGCCTGCTGCCGGACCTCATCGACGACATGGCCCGCCGGCTGGGCGCCGACGACCATGCCGCCGACGTCTCCGCCATCGCCTCCACCGCCGCCAGCATGGCCCACATCATCGACGCCGCCGAGGAGCACCGAATCGACGCGGACGTGCTACGGGCGGCCCGCGCGGCGGCCCTGCGGGCGATCAGCGCCGGGCACGGCGCCGACGACTTCTCCCGGATGACCCAGGCCTACGCCGAGGTAGAGGCGTCAGCGGCCCGCGGTGTCCACGTGGTCTCGCCATGAGTGCCGCGGCTCGTAGCCCAGCACCCGTCGCGCCTTGTCGATGCTGAGCAGCGTCTCGTGCTCGCCGAGCTCCTTGCGGATCTCGACACCCGGGTAGACCTCGGCCATCAGGCTGGCGCTGGACCTGCTCATGACCGTGTCGGCGTTGGCGATGATGAAGACCTCGGCGCCCGGCTGGTCGTGGGCGAGGGCCCGCTCGACCGCCTGGGCGCCGTCGCGGGCGTCGATGTAGCCCCACAGGTTCCACCGGCGCAGCGCCGGGTCCGCGTCGAACGAGGGGAACGGCGCGTAGTCCTCGACGTCCATGACGTTGGAGAACCGCAGGCCCACCATAACCAGCTCGGGGTCCCACCGGCAGAAGTGCCGGGCCATCTCCTCCTCGAGCGCCTTGTTCAGCGAGTACGTGGACTCCGGTCGCGGCGCGTACTCCTCGTCGACCGGCGCGTACGGCGGCGGGGTGTCGAACGGCAGCCCCAGCACCGTCTCGCTCGACGCCCACACCACCCGCTTGATCCCTGCAGCCCTGGCTGCGGCGAACACGTTGTACGTCGCCGCCGAGTTGTTCGCGAAGGTGGTCGCGTTCGACATCAGGCCGGGGGCCGGGACCGCTGCCAGGTGCACGATCGCGTCGACGCCGCCGGCGTGCTCGTCGGCGCCGCCGGTGAACGCCTCCACCACCTGCCCGTAGTCGGTGAGGTCGACGAGGAGGAACTCGCCGTTGACGTCGCGGGGGTCGCGTCCGCCCGCGCGGTCGACGGCGAGCACGTCGACGCCTATGGCGCGCAGGTGCGCGACCACGGCGCGACCGAGTTTGCCGGTGGCCCCGGTGACGACGACGCGCCTAGGAAGTGTGGGATCGCTCATGCTGACATCTTCTCCGGCGGCGCGACGCGCCCCACCGGCGGGTGCGACCCTGGGTGTCAGCGGCCACGCACTCACCTGACCGCAGTCACACGGCCCGTTCGACACCAGCCCGTGCGGCCATGTCGACGAGCAGGGACTCGAGCACGACCTCCTCGAGCAGTGCGACATCGTGTCCGCGGACGACCTCAGCCAGCCGTGGGTCCCACGGCGTGTCGTCGATCCGGCCAGCGACCGGGCCGACACCCGGTGCGGCATCGAGATAGTCCTCAGCCTGTAACAGCCACGGCCGCGCGCCCGTCTTGGTCATCACGTGCGCGGCGATCCGCAGACCCTCACCGTCGATGTCTCCGTGATAGTGCAGCTCCGCCCCGGTCGCGGCGATACCGCGCAACAGCACCACGGCCGCCGTGCTCGGCCACCCGGCGACGCAGACCAGCGGCGGACACGCAGCACCGAAGTGCCGCAGAGCGACCGTCAACACTGCCGGGTTCTCGACGACGAACACCGGCCCGTCCAGCCGACTGACGGGGTAATGCTTCAGCTGCGCCAGGGTGACCACTGTGGCCTGACCGGCGTCAGCCCATGCCCGCAGTCCGCTGGCGAGCGGATCGTCGCCGGGTGGTCGCAGCCCGGCGACCAAGACGGTGGTGGAAAGCTCGTCGCAGGCGACGCCCGCATGTTCCCAGAGCCGTCGGCGGTGCTCGGCGTCGGCTGGCGGTTCTTCGTCGTGCAGGGCTGCCAGGGCACGGAGCACCAGCTTGCCGAGTCGACCATCGTCGTCGAGGGCATGCGAGTCGCCGATGAGCCGTGCGGCCAGCACCGGCAGCGGTTCCCCCAACACCGGCAATGCCGCGAGGACATGAAACACCTGATCCAGCAGGGCGCGGGTGACGAGCGCGTCGCCGGAAACGAGGCCGCCGGCGCGTACGCCGTCGAGCCAGGGCTGCAGTGCCGGTTCGGCGGCGACGACGGGGTGCTCACGCGCCCAGCGCCACAACTCGGCCCGGTCGGCTGCCTGCCGGCGCCGGTCACCCGCCCGGTCGGCGATCGGCCCACCGATCGCCTCCACCACACCTCGGGTGTCCAGCCCGCCGGTGGCGGCACGCAGGATCGCGTCCAGTCCCCGCAGCGCGACCGTGACCTCCGGATCGGGGGTGTACGCGAGGCCGAGCAGATCTGCCAGGGCGGCTCGCTCGGCCGGACGCAGCCCGCGCAGGTGCACGCGACTCACCGTTCCGTCGGTGGCCGCCAGTCGACGGCGTGCCTCCGCCCACAGCGGCGCGAGTTCCGGGCGGTCGAATCGAGCAGCCGTCATGTCACGTCTGCCGCCACGACGTCGCGGCCGGTCCAGACGAAACGGGCGGTGGTGACGGCGTCATCGCCGTCCTCCGCGCCGGCGATCAGTTGGTGGATGGCGATGCCGTCCACCTCGGCGTAGGTGCACCACTCCTGATCGGAGGTCAGCAGCAGGTCGAGGTCGAGGGCGCTCAGCACGGCCATCAACTGTCCACGGTTGGTCTGGTCGACGCCGACGAAGACCTCGTCGAGCAGGATGAGCCGGGGTGCCGAGGGTGCGGCCCGGTAGTGCGCGCCGGCCGCGGCGAACAGCGGCAGGTGCAGCACGATGGCCTTCTCGCCACCCGATTTGGCGCCGTGCTGGCGTCGAGTAACCGGGGACCAGTCGCCAGCGGCGGAACGGACCTGCACCACGAACCGGTGCCACCGTCGGTAGTCGAGAACCTCGCCGAGCTGCTGTTCCCAGCCGTCGGTCGAACCGGCGCCGCGGACGTCGTCGATGCGGGCGCGAAAGAAGTCGTGCAGCGCGGTGCGCTGGGCCTCGGTCAGCCGCGCCGGATCCTGCAACAACAGCTCCCGGGCCTGCCTCAACCGCGGATCGAGCTCGCTGTTGACCTCCCAGATCAGCCGGACGCCGAGGCCGGAGACGGTACGTACCTGCTCCAGCTGAGCACTGACCTGCCGCACCAGGTCAGCGGCCTGCCGGGTGCGGTGGGCCACGTGGCGACGGGTGTCGCCGGTGAGGGTGCGGTCGAACAACTGCCGCTCCTCCTCGGTCAGGTGGGCCCGCATCTCGTCGCGCTCCGTCGTCAGCCGGTGCACCAGGGCCGTTGGGGTGGTCCGCAGTCCGTCCACCGTGGCGGTGACGACCTGCACGTCGCACTCCTCATCGGCGTTCATCGCGAGATCGGCGTACCCGGCCAGCGAGGCGCTGATGACGTGCAGCACGTTGCTCAGCTCGCCCTCGTCCTGACGTAGGTGCCGGGGGCCGTGCGGAAGGCTGCCGAGTTCCTCCGCGAGCTGACGCGCGGCCTGCAGGGTCGCGGTGAGGGGACCGACGCCGGACAGGTCGGTGGCGAGCGCCGCGTCCGGGCCGAGGAGGTCGACGAGTCGGGCCAGCCGGGACACCGCAGCGTCGCGGGTGCCGGCGGCGGCGTCCCGGTCCTGTTCCGCTCGCTCGGCGCGGGCGTTGAGCTCGTGCAGGCGCCCGATGAGCGTGTCGTGGCGGGGCCGCAGCCGGCGCAGTTCCTGTTTCAGGGCTTCCGCATGGGTACGCAGCCGTTGCACCTCGTCGAGGACCGCGCGGTACTCGACGCCAACGGTGCGCTCGACGGCGTCGAGGCGGGCTTCGAGGCCGGCTGCGGCCTCCTCGGCGGTCTCTGCCCGCAGCGCCTCCTCCTCGGCCAGTGTCACGGCATGACCGGCGGTCTCGCGGGCGTCGTCGAGCCGGGCGGCGGCGTGGGCCTGCCGGCCCCGGTCGGTCAGCCACCCGTCCGCCGCCTGGCCCAGGGTACGCAGGGCGGCGGTCAGCAGATCGAGGTCCGCCGCGGTGGTTGGCAGGCCGTACCGGGAGCCGACGAGGGTCAACTCACGCAGTGCGGCTCGGGCGTCCTCGTCGCTGGCGAGCGCCTCGCGGGCTGCCTCATCGAGCAGGTCCTGGAGCCCGGCGAGCTTCAGCTCGGCCCGCCCGACCCGTTCTGCGAAACGCACCACCTCGCGATGATCCGGCCGGGCCGCCACCTCAGCGCGCAGCAGGGACCGCCGCTCAGCCAACTGCCGCAGCCGGTCGGCCACCACGCTGCGTTCCGCGTCGATTTCCGCGAGCTGTGCCGCAAGTTCGGCCAACCGGCGCTGCCGAGCCCGATCCCGGGCCGCCGCGCCCAGGAACTCCACGTCCGGCTTGCTCCAGCTGCCGTACAACGGACCGAGCCGCCACGTGCCGTCCGCGCCGATCGCCGCGCTGTGGTGGGGCGCGGCGGGCCCGAAGGCCACCCCGGCGAGGACGGCGGTCACCAGCGGCGCCGGCACCGTCGCCCGGGCATCGACGTCGAGTACGTCGAGCAGGGACCGGTGCGGCGCGGGCAGCGCGGCAGTCGCCGCCAGGTAGGTGTCATGGCCACGCCGGTCCGACGTCACCGAACCGTCGGGCCAGACCCAGGCGTCGAGCAGGCCGGAGACCTCGAGCGCGGCCTCCACGGCGGCCTGGACATGCGGGGGTACGTCGGCACGCCAGTCGACCAGCCGCCACAGTGGGCCGCCCGGCCGGTCCGTCCGGGGCGCGGTGCGATGCCGTGGTGCGGCTGGCTCCCGGGTCACGGCCGCCGCCAGCGCCTCGTGTTCCGCCGCCGGCGCGACACGACGCCGCTGCAGGTCGGCGCCGCAGGCCTGCTCACTGGCGTCCGTTGTGGCGAGCTGTTCGCGTACTGCGGCGGCGAGGTCAGCGACCACGGCGCCGAGGGAGACCTCGTCGCCGGCCAGGTCGACCAGATCCGTGCCACTGTCGGCGACGGGCAGAACACAGCAGCCCGACGCCCAACCCGCGATGTCGTCGCGCAGTCTGGCCAGCTCCTCCTCGTACCCTCGGGTGGTCTGTCGCAGGGCGGCGTCGGCCGCGTCGCGCTCCGCGGCCCGCCGCTCCCGTCGGCCCTGCGCCCGCTCCCGCTCGGCCACCGCCCGCTCGTGGCCGGTCAACGCGGCCCGCACCGACGTGACCTCGTCTTCCCGGCCGCGCACGAGGCCACGCAGCAACTGCCGGGCCCGCTCCACGGATTCGGCCGCGAGCGGCTCGACGAGCGTCGCTAGACCGGCCTCCAGCGCCGCGGCCGTCGTGTCCCGCCAGGATCGGGCGGTCTGCGCGACGGTCGCCGCCTCGTCAGCGGTCAGATGTTCCGCCCGCTCAGCGGCGCGTGCCGCCTCCGCGCGTCGACTTCCCGCCGTGGCGGCCACGTCCTGGGCACTCCGCCGGGCCGCGCGCGTCTGCGACCGCAGCTGGTCGAGCTGCTGCCCCTCCCGGTAGGCGTCGCTGTCGCGCAGGCCGCCGATCGCCTCTTCGGTGACGCCCTGGTCGCGCTCGTTGCCGGTGATGGCCGTCCGCACCTGCGTCAGCTCGTCGGCGGCCGTGGCGTGCTCCTGCCGGCGCTGCCGCGCGTCCCGGGTGACGTTGTCCAGCCCGGTGGTGGCGGCGATGACCTCACCGGCGCCCCGCCGCAGGGCCCGGCGGGCGTAGCGCCGCTGCCGCTCGGTCAGCCGCTGCGCGGCGAGCACCTCCTCATCGAGTCGGGCGAGCCGTTCGCGGCGCCGATCCAGCTGCTCAAAACCCTCGGCGATCTCGGCCAGGTCGCCCGCGTCCAACGGGGGGAGCGCCTTGGACAGCACCTCCGAGAGCGCGTCGGGATTCAGGTGCTCGGACAGCTTCGGGGTACGCAGTTGCAGCAGCGTCGCGATCAGTGCCTCGTACTGCGTCTCGCTCAACCCCCGGAACAGCGTCTCGCGCACCGTGCGCCGGTAGGACTCGGCTGCGGGGTGCACGACGCCCCGGTCGCCAAGCGCCTGGACCAGGTCCTGACGGGTCAAGGGCACGTTGCCGTCCTTGACCAGCGACAGGCCATCGGCGCCGCCCACGCGCAGGTCAGTGGTGAAGTAGGTCGCGTCGACGGTGCGGGTGTTGGTGGACGCGGCCAGCCGGGCACCGCAGGTGAACCAGCGCGGCGCGTCGTCGTCGCCGTGGCCGAACTCCAGCCACACATAGCCCACCCGGGTGGTGTGTGGGTAGCCGTCGCCCATCAGGTTCCAGTGCATGGTGCGCTCGGAGCCGCCGAAGGTGGACAGCCGCGACGGTCGCAGGTTGGCGTCGAGCAGGTACGGCAGCAGCAGCTCCAGGGCCTTCGACTTGCCGGTGCCGTTGGCACCGCGCAACAGCAGCCGACCTCGGTGGAAGGCGAACTCCTCGTCGTAGTAACGCCAGACGTTGAGCACGCCGGCTCGGGTGGGCTGCCACCGGTCGGTGCGCAGGGCGTCGGCGTCGGTGGCCGCGCCGGGTAGGGACAGAACGGTCACCGGTTGCTCCTGGCTGCTCGTGGGGTGGCGACGATGGCCGCGCCGACGGCGTACCGGGCCGCGGCGGGCAGCGCGCGCACGCCGCCGCCCGCCCGCTCGACCAGGCCGAAGCGGCCGAGCAGTGCCAGCGCCTCGCCGGCAAGCCGCTCCGGCCCGCCGTCGGAGCGGTAGGTACGCGCCCACGCCGGCACCGCCCCGAACCGGTCGGCGAGCTGCCGGATGAGCTGCTCCTCGGCGACCGGGGCGGGATGGGCCGCGAGGATGGTGTCGAGCAGCAGCAGCGCCGCCTGCCCTGCGACGCTGCCACCGGCCGGGAACTTCTCGTCCGTTGCTGCGGCGTCCGGGTCGACCGCGAGCAGGCCCTCGGCCCGCTCCTCCAGCAGCATCCCGGCCTCGGCCACCGCGGTGCGCAGCATCCGCCGGCCGGTGATGCTGGCGGCGTAGCTCCGCTGCGCCTCGGACAGGTCGGCGAGGTAGACGACCGGATCGTCGAGGAGCCGACGCACGATGGAGTGTCGCAGCCAGCGGTTGCGCTGCTCGTCGGAGACGTCCACGCCCGGGTCGTCGGCGCCGCCGTAGCGCGGCTCGTACACCAGGGCACCCAGGTCGAAGGCCGGCAGCCGCGACGGCGCCTGCCGCGCAGCGAGCAGCCGGACCAAACGACCGCTGTCGACCCGGTAGAGCACCTTGGCATCGGTCTGCTGCAGAAAGGCGTCGGTGCTGCCGTCCACGGCGGTGAGCACGCCCAACTCCTCGAGGACGAGCAGGGCGTCGACGTAGGCGCGGCGGTCGTCGTGCCGGATGCTGTCGAACCCGGGGATGTCGGGCTCGACCGCGGACGCCTGCGCCAGCCGCTCGGCGATGATGCCGATCGTGGTCACCGGCCCGGCGAGCAGCTCGGCGGCGACCAGGCAGAACAGGGTGTAACGGCGACGGTCGAACGGGGCTCGCGCCCCGCGCGGACGGCGGGCCGGGCGGTCGGCTGGCGGCTGCGGTGAGGACTTCAGCAGCCGGGCGTACCCGGCGCGGGGTTCGACGACCAACCGCCAGCCGGTGTGCGTGTCGAACCAGGTGATCAGCTCCCCGCGGTGCCGCACCACGAGGGCGAAGTCGTCCGGACCGGCGTCACGGGTGAGCAGGGGACGGGCGAGCAGCGCCCGGATCGCCTGGGCACGCTCGGTGGCCCGCTGACGGTCGAGTTCGCTGCGCAGGTCACTCACGCGCTCGCCTCCCGGGCGTCGGCCGCTCGGGCCTCGATGTCGTGCGGTCGGGCCTCGGTGATCGACACCAGGAAGTCCGGTGCCGAGAGAACGCCGTGCGGTGTCCGCAACCGGGCCCGGCCGGCACCCTGCGAACCGGTGAGCGCCACGATCAGCCGGCCGTCAGCCGTCGCCGCCCGACGTACTCCATTCTGGGGCGCGGCCGACAGCGCCCGCGACAGAAGCTCCAACAGCCGACCGAAGCTGCCCGGGTCCAGGGTGCCGAAGGCCGAGAGCCGCACCGGACCGGGAGTGGCCAGCCGGCGCCACGCCCGCTCCAGCTCGGCCCGCTCCGCGAGCACCCGTCCGCGCCGCAGCCGCCGCACCTCGCCGGTGTCCCGCACCCGGGCGGTGCGGGCGACCTTGTCCACCTGCCCGGTGGTGCGCAGCAGCGGCGACACGGGCACCGCCGGAGCCTGCCACCAGGAGGTGGTGGCCGGCACCGCGGTCGGGTCGTCCAGCGCGAGGTGGGTGTGCCGGGCCGGCCACAGCCCGAACGCCCCCGACCACAACTCGTGCGCCGCGTCGTCGGAATCGCAGGCGGAGAACCAACGGGCCAGGACGCGGAAGTCGGCGGCCGTGCTGGAGCCCCGGCGCCGACTGTCGCTGAGCCGCTCCAGCGCCCGCATCAGGGCGACGATGGCCCGCCGCGCCACGTCGGCGAGCTGATCGATGCGCGGACGGCCTCCATCGGTGGGCCGGAACCAGGCGCACAGACCGTCCCACCGGGCGGCACGATGCTGCAGCCAGCGCGGGGCCGGGTCAGCCTCACCCGGCAGCGCCGGCAGGTCGGCGCCACGCAGCGCCCGATGGTGCAGGACGGTGACCCCCCGCTCCTCGACCCGGGCCACGCCCTGCGCGATCCCCTGCCGGCGAGCGTCGAGGTTCGTCACGAACTCGGACAAATAGGCAATCGTTGCCTGCTTGACCTCGGCGAACGTCGCGGAATCGGCGCCCTCCGCGCGCAACAACCGCTGCAACTGGCCGTTGAACTGCTTGGTGCTGGCGCGCAGCCCGGCGAGGTGGCCCTCCAGCTCCATCAGGGCCGCATAGACCCGCCGGTCGGCGCTGTCGTCGGCGACGAGCAGATCGTGCAGCTCGCCGAGGCGGTCGAGGATCGCGTCGAGCACCGCGGTCTGCAGCGCCCCGGTCGACGACAACAGCTGGACCGCGTGCAGCACGCCCTCGTAGGCCGCCTCACCCTTGCGGCTCAACGAATAGTGCAGATTGCGTCGCTCGTACTCCTCCGCCGAGGCGTAGTGGGCGGTGTGGTTCTGGGTGCGCTCGACCAGCCCGTACTTGTGCAGCGCCCCGAGCGTGTAGTCCAGCGAGCTGTCAGTGACCGGCTCGTACCAACCGACGCCGGGCAGCGCGGCGAGAACCTCGTCGAACGTCAGCGCGGCGACCAGCCGCTCGTGGGCGTCGCCGAAGACCTGCATGACCGCCGTGTGCAGCTCGGCCCGGTCGGTGGTGGTGAAGGCGAACATGTCCGCCGGAACCTGGCGGAAGACCGGCCGTGGGCGCGGATCGTCGACCACTTACCCCTCCCGTGCTCACGCTTGCGGACGCCCTCGCAGGCTACCCGGCGCCGCCGACAAACCACCGCACGTCACCGGCCGCTCTCCGGGAGGCCTACAGCGGCCAGCGGAGGTGATTGTCGCCCCACAGGTCGCCACCGAACTGCTGCCGGCGGTTGCCGTCGAAGCGATGCGCGGCAACTGGGTCAGGTTCCCTCGGCGCGCTGCCGCTTCTGGTTCTTCGTCGCCCGGTACGCCTCGACCGCCTTGCGGGAACTTCGCCAGATGCCGTCCGATCCCTGTACGGCGTCCAGACGCCCGCGCTGCGCAGCCTGTCGCAACGCCGGAAGGCTGAACTCCTTTGTGACCAGGGCCGCGAGCGGCACGAGGCGGGCAGGGCCGGCGACGTTCGGCACGATGAAGCGGTTCAGGTTGTCGTACATGGCACGAGCGATGAGTTCTCCCAGCGCACCGTAGTCTCCGACGTCTGCCCTCTGCATCGCGGCGAGGTAGGCGTCACGCTGGCGCTTGAAGATGATCACGGGCGGGTAACCGAGGCGTACGAGGATTAGGTTGAGCAGCAGCCGGCCCGCACGCCCGTTTCCGTCAATGAATGGGTGCACCCGCTCGAAGTCGTTGTGCAGCCGGGCGAGTTCCTCCGGCAACGGCCGATGCTGCGGGCGGCCGGCCGCGAGACGCTCCCCGGTCGCGCAGGCGTCCTCGACCCATTGGTCGACCTGCGCCGGCACCAAGGGCCATGCTGGCGGGGCCATCCCGGCGGAGAACGGATGGATATCGTGCTGCCTGAAGCTTCCCGGCCCTTCGCTGCCGCTGGCCTCGGGGTGAGGTTCAACATCCCAGACGGGAGTCATGGCGGTGTGGTGGACCTGGCGCACCTCTGTGACGCTGACCAGCCGACCATCGTGCCATCCGTCGGGTTCGAGCGCCTGGCTGTAGACCCAACGGGCGGCGTCCGCATAGCCGCGGACCTCGTTGTACTCCCTCAGCGGCTTCGACCCGACGGCGCGGCCCCGTTCGAGCAACGCCTGCACCTCACGCAGCACGAGCGTGTTGCCCTCCAGTGCGGTGGAGTGGTGGGCCTCCTGGTGCCAGATGTCTTCCCAGATCGTCTGGGCCTCCTTCGGGCTCGGGAGGCCACCGAGACGCTGGTTCAGTTCGCCCAACGCCTGATCGAGACGTAGATAGACGGTGGCCCGGCTTGGACGCCCTCTACCGACCACGCACACCTCTTCTCAGCTATCCGCCGTTCCGATATCGATGAACGAAACTTGTCATAGGATTTCGGCGGCTAATTAAACTTATCAAGTTCTGCGAGTCGGTGAGCGACGGCGCGCAGCAGGAGTGGAACTTTCCCCCACCCACTTCGCCAAGGTCGTCGATTCAAGTTCTCGAAGACTGACCCAGCTCTGCCTTACAGACAGCGATCTGCCGGCGGCAGTGTCGTGCCAGCTCGCGGTCGCCGCCCCGGTTGCTCAAGGACTCGGGCCAACGCGACGAACTCGGCCAAGGGCCTCGCGGTAGGAGCCGACCATCTCGTGGAGGTTCGCCAGGTCCAGCCGGAGCCCGATGATCTGAGGATCCAGTGGGCTCGCTCCGCGGCTGAGACTTTAGACGCGGTTGCGGGACCACCTGGATCCGCTTCGGAGGGGAACGGGCACCGGTCAAGCGGCGCAATCGTCACCTCCGCAGGCGCCGACGCTCTGCCCATTCGATCTTCAGGCTGGGCCTGATGCCCTTGATCTTGAATGTCGTACCCCTGCGGCACGATGTGCGCCATGACGACGCACCACCCGAACCCCCGGCGCCTGGTCTACGGCCACGCACAGATGCACGACTGCCTCGCCTTCGCCGACGCCGACGCCGCCCCCGCCGAGGCCGAGGAGATCAAGGCGCTGGCTTCCGCCCACACCTGGGGCGAAGCCCGGCAGGTTCAGACCACCTATCTGTGGAACCCTGCGGGCCCGGAGTACTACGACCCCGAGGACGGTTTCGCCGACGACAAGCCCTTCAGCATCAACGAAGTTCGTGCGGTTGTGGAGGGAGACTGGCCCCCGATGGTCACGGAGCGGGCGTTCGAGCTGCTGCCGCGGGACCTGCAGGCCCGGTTCGGAGGACGCGAGTTCACAGCCCTCAACGGCGACATCCTCGAGATCCCGCTCGACCACGAAGCCGAGCTGGTGGCCGACCTGCGCCAGCGTGGCTACAAGGTGACCCGCGACGACGATCTCATCAACGTCCTCGACGGCCGCAGCTTCAGCCCCCTCGGCTGAAGCTGCCCAGGCAGGGACACCGCAGCGGCCAGGCACCCGGCGCCCGGTCGAGGCAGTTTCGACCTCGGCCGGGCTGCGGCGCCTCAGGGCCACGGAGCTGATGATCGATGTAGACGAGTCGGCGCTTTGTGCGGCATTGCCCGGACGAAATTGGAAGGATGGCGCCATGGCCACGGTCGCTGTGATCGGTCTGGGTGGGATGGGTAGCCGGATAGCAGGCCGGCTGCTCGACGCCGGCCATGACCTCGTTGTCTGGAACCGCACGCCGCAGAGGGCCAGCGATCTCGTGGCGCGTGGCGCGGCCGCGGCCGACAGTCCGGCAGGGGCTGCCCGCCGGGCCGATCTGGTCATCACCATGCTGGCCGACCCGACCGCGCTGCAAGAGGTGGCTGAGGGCGCACAGGGCATCCTCGCCGGTGTTACCGCGTCGACGACGCTCGCTGAGATGTCCACGGTCGGGCCGCCCGCGGTGCGACGGTTGGCCGAGATGCTGCCGGATGGTGTGGGCCTGCTCGACGCGCCGGTGCTGGGCAGCGTCTCGGAGGCCGAGTCGGGTTCGCTGCGGATCTTCGTCGGTGGGCCGGAGCCGCTTGCCCAACGGTGGATGCCGGTGTTGGGCGCTCTTGGCTCGCCGATGCATGTCGGACCGCTCGGTGCCGGCGCTGCGGCCAAGCTGGTCGCCAATTCGACCCTCTTCGGTGTGCTAGCCGTTCTTGGTGAGGCGCTCGCCCTCGCGGATGGGCTTGGACTGCCGCGTGACACGGCGTTCGAGGTCTTGTCCGCGACTCCTGTCGGCTCGCAAGCGGATCGGCGACGACCAGCGGTCGAGTCCGGTCAGTTCCCGCTCCGGTTCGCGCTGTCACTCGCCCTCAAGGACGCCAATCTGGTCGTGTCGGCCGCCGAGTCGGCAGGCGTCGACCTGCCGGTCGCGGCGGCCGCACGGCAGTGGGTCGCGTCAGCCCAGGAGGCCGGCCTTGGCGACCGGGACTACTCTGCCGTGATCGCGCACATCACCGACGCCGCCCGATCAGCTTGAGACCTGGCCGTGCGGCAGGCCCGTCAGTGACCCTTGAACTCGCAGGGCAGCAGGCAATGCCAGATCGACCCGCCAGGTTCAGCGTGGTCGACTCAGCCATTCCCAGGCTCGGCGGAGGCCCACCTGCACCGGGTCGTCACCCGCGCCCTCGACCTCTCTGGCCGGCGTGTCCTCGCCCGGCTCGTGCATCTCGCCACCAGGCACCGACAGCACGACCCCCCGCTCGTACAGGTCGGCGATCTGCTCACGGTGGGCGAAGCGGTGGGAACCGTACGGCTTCGGCGGGGCCACGATCACGCCGTGGAAGATGTCGGAGCGTTCGTCGGTGAGCACGTGCTCGACCACGCCGACGGGTGCCGAGTCGACGTCGTAGACCCGGGTGCCGACGGCGAGCGCAAGGTACGAGACCTTCGCGCCGAGATCCTCCACGGCGTTCACGGTACCCGCCGCCTGATCACCACGGGCCTGATCACTCGTAGTCGAGCGCACGCCAGGGCAATGCGCGGCCGGCCTACACGACCGTCCCGGTCACGGCGTACGCAGCCAGTCGAGGGTCTTCATCGTGGAGAGGCTGGTCGCCTTGAGGCCATCGGCGGAGACGGTCCAGAGCACTCCGTCGATCACCAGTGACCGGCGGATCGGCGTGAACCCATCGGTACGCTCGGTGCCTACTGTGTGGTCGATCCTGCCGACCTCGGTGAAGCCGCCGTCGCCGACCCGCAGAGCCACGGCGACGTTGCTCGGCATGCCCTTGCCGTAGACGGTCAGTGGGGCCACGACCAGGCGTTCGGCCGGCCAGTAGAGGAACGCATGCGGGTCGAACTCCGCCTCGGAGTGCCCCTGCTTGACGTGATACTGGGCGATCCGGGTCGGCCTGGCCGGATCGGCGACGTCGAAGAGCGAGAGCTGGGTGCCCTGGACACGGCCCTGGTCGGACGCCTCCTGCCCGACGCCGAGCAGCCGTCCTTCGCCGGCCGGGTGCAGGTACGCCGAGTACCCGTTGATCTTCAGTTCGCCGCTCACCTTCGGCGCCCCCGGATCACGCAGATCGACGGTGTAGAGCGGGTCGGTCTGCCGGAAGGTGACGACGTACCCGGTGCCGCCGACGAACCGTACCGCGTATATCCGTTCCCCCTTGCCCAGTCCGGTGACCTTGCCGACCTGGGTCAGCGCCGTGCCGTCGGCGCGCAGGACGTAGACACTGGACGTCGAGTTCGGCTTGTTGCCCCAGGTACGGCCAGTGGTGGTGGCCACTCTCAGGTGACCGTCCCACTCGGACATCGCGTACTGGTTGATGAGCCAGCCCGGTACGGAGGCGTCGGCGACGTACCGCGGGGCACCCGCGCCCGAGATGTCGAACTGATAGATCTCGGTGGTCTCGTCCCTGGGATCGGGTGCGACGTTCCGCGCGGTCAGCATCGGCAGCACCCGCCACCGCTGGTCGTTGGCGACGTACAGCCGGGGTCCGTTGCTGTAGACGGTGTCGCCGTCGGCGATCACGGTGACCGGGTCGCCAGCGCCGAGCGTGGCCACACCGAGGTCGAAGCTGAGCACGGTCAGCAGCGACGTGCCGGAGTAGGCGGCCGGCCGACTCACCCGTTCGCAGCCGACCCGTCCGGCGCTGGTTCGCCCGCCGGAGGTGACCTCGTACCGGGGCAGCCAGTCGTCAACGGTGGCGTTGTCGATGATCTCGCGGTTGGCAGCGGTGCGCTGCTCATCGGTGGCCCGTTGCCGGTACGGGAAGTTCAGCCGGGGCGCGGAGCGGACCACGACCCGGACCGTCGTGCCGACCTGGCGGGCGTCCACCAGATTGCCGTCGATCCGGTACTCGCCGATGATCTTCGGCTCGCCGGAGAGATCGACCATGATCAGCCGGGGGCCGACGATGCCGTCCGGCGTCGGGCCGTCTGCCGGGCGCGCGCCTCCCCCGCGGACGGCCGGTTTCGCCATCCCGGCCCACCCTTCGCGGAGCAGCACCAGCGCCCGTTCACCGTGCAGCAGCAGGCCGTCTTCGGCCCCGCGGAACCCATCGGCACCCGGTGCGAGTTCCAGTTCTCCGGTCAGCCGGCGGGTGGCCGGGTCGACCACGTACAGCTTGCCGTGCTGCACGGTGACAATCCGCTTGCCGTCGGTCTTGACCAGGTCCGGTTCATCGGCCCCGGCCTCGTGCGTGTTGGTGCCCGAGTAGCTCTTGGGCGCCGCATCCGCCCGCCCCGCAGTGGCGGGCCCAGCAGCCTGTTCGGCGCTGCCGAGGGCACGGATGTCCCCGTTCGGCCCGAGCCCCCAGGGCCCGACGTACGCCCTGGCAGCCGTCTTCAGCTGCCGCAGCGCCTCCGGGCAGGAGTCGAACGCGACGAGCCGGAACCCGCCGGCCGGCGCCGGCCGGTCACGGGGCGGCACGGGGACCGGCTCCGCCGTACAGCCGGTGACCAGCGCCAGGCCGGCGACAAGGGCGAGCCCCATGACGCGAGCTGGAGTCATGACTCGGGGGACGCCGGTGGCGGCCGTTGGCTGGGGTACGTGGGCGCTGCTACGCGTCATGCCCCCTACGACGTGGCCGCCCCCGGCTCGGTTCCCGGCATGCAGACCTCACGCCGAGCAAGCGACCGGGGGTTCGAGCGTCGGTGGCACCACCGCGACGGTCCGGCGAGGCCGGCCGGACCGGCACGACACCTTGTCGCGAAGGATTGAATGATGGTTCAATCCTTGCGTGGCGTACCGAAGCACCGAGCGGGTGAAGGCTCGGCTGAGCGCCTCCCGGGAACGGATCATCGCCGCGGCGCTGGGAATCATGGCCGAGCACGGGTACGCCGGCTGCTCGGTCGCCGCCGTCGCCGAGCGGGCCGGCGTGGCGACCGGCAGCGTCTACCGCCACTTCCCGACCAAGGCCGACCTGTTCGCCGAGGTGTTCCGCACGGCCTCCCAGCGCGAGGTGGACGCGGTCGCGCGCGCCGCAGCGCTGGAGACCTCCGCCGCCGAGCAGATGGCCGCCGTCGTCGAGACGTTCTCCGGCCGCGCCCTGCAGTCCCCACGGTTGGCGTATGCCCTGCTCGCCGAGCCGGTCGACCCGGCGGTCGACGCCGAGCGGCTCGTCTTCCGCCGCGCGTACGCCGAACTGATCGCCGGGTACGTCGCGGCCGGTGTGGCGAGCGGCGAACTACCTCCACAAGATCCAGAGCTGACCGCGACCGCGCTGGTCGGCGCCCTGGCCGAGGCCATGGTCGGTCCGCTGGCCGCCGGGGTCGCCGGCCCGGAGACCATCCCCGCCCTGATCGCCTTCATCCACCGCGCGCTGGGAGTATCGCCGTGACGACACACGAGGTCTTCAACCAGGTTCCCTCGCTCGCCGGCTACGACGCGGCGGACGACCCGGCACTGCTCGACGGGGTCGAGCGGGAGGGCGCCGGCTGGGCCACCGCCGAGCTGCACGAGCTCGGCCGCCTGGGCGGCGCCGAGCAGGCCAGCGAGTACGGGCGGCTGGCCAACGAGCATCCGCCGGTCCTACGCACCCACGACCGCTACGGCCATCGCATCGACGAGGTGGAGTTCCATCCCGCCTGGCACGAGCTGATGCGCACCGCGGTCACGCACGGCCTGCACGCCGCACCGTGGGCGGATGCCCGACCGGGCGCACACGTGGCCCGGGCCGCCAAGTTCTACACATGGCGGCCCGACGCCGGCCACGGCTGCCCGATCTCGATGACCTACGCGGCAGTGCCGGCGCTGCGGCACAACCCGGAGCTGGCCGCGCGGTACGAGCCGCTGCTCGCTGCCACGACGTACGATTTCGGGCTGCGTCCGCCGCTGGCCAAGCAGGGGCTGCTGGCGGGCATGTCGATGACGGAGAAGCAGGGCGGCTCGGACGTGCGCGCCAACACCACCACCGCCCGCCCTGAGCCGGACGGAACCTACCGGCTCGTCGGGCACAAGTGGTTCACGTCGGCGCCGATGTGCGACATCTTCCTCACCCTCGCCCAGGCACCGGACGGAATCACCTGCTTCCTCGTCCCGCGTGTCCTTCCCGACGGCACCCGCAACCCGATGCGGCTGATGCGTTTGAAGGACAAGCTCGGCAACCGGTCCAACGCCTCGGCGGAGGTCGAATACGAGCAGGCGGTCGCCTGGCGCGTCGGAGACGAGGGCCGTGGCGTGCGCACGATCATCGACATGGTCAACCTGACCCGCCTCGACTGCGTGATCGGCGCGGCGGCCGGGATGCGCCAAGGCGTGATCACCGCCGTCCACCACGCCACCCACCGGCAGACCTTCGGCCGGTACCTCATCGACCAGCCACTGATGCGCAACGTGCTCGCCGACCTCGCGGTCGAGTCCGAGGCCGCCACCGTCCTCATGATGCGCCTCGCCGGAGCGACCGACCGATCCGCGCGCGGCGACGCCGGCGAGACCGCGTTCAAGCGGCTCGCCCTCGCCGTCGGCAAGTACTGGGTCTGCAAGCGCTGGCCGGCACACGCCGCAGAGGCCCTCGAATGCCTGGGCGGCAACGGCTACGTCGAGGAGTCGGGCATGCCGCGGCTGTTCCGCGAGTCGCCGCTGAACTCGATCTGGGAGGGCTCCGGCAACGTCGCCGCACTGGACGTCCTGCGCGTTCTCGTCAAGGAACCCCAGGTCATGGAGGCGTTCCAGGCCGAGGTGAGCGCCGCTGCCGGCACCGACGCACGGCTCGACGCCGCGGTCCGCCAGGTGCGGGCCGACCTGTCCGACGTCGACGACCTCGAACTGCGGGCGCGGCGCGTCGTCGAGCGGCTGGCCCTGGTGCTGCAGGGCTCGCTGCTGGTGCGGCACGGCCACCCCGCCGTCGCCGACGCCTTCTGCGCGTCCCGGCTCGGCGGCGACCACGGCCAGGCGTACGGCACCCTGCCGACCGGCGTCGACTTCGCCGCGATCATCTCCCGCGCCACCGCGAAGGTGAGCTGACAGAAACCTCCCCGGTGGCCATCACCGTGCGGACCGGTGTCGGCCGTACCAGACGCGGCGGGGTGCCGGCTGGTCAGCCGGACGTCCGCCGCCGGCTCTCGGTACCCAACGTCAGGTCGCCGGTCGAGCGATGGCAAGGAACAGGGCCAGGGCGACGGCCTGGATGCCGGCCACGGTGATGATCAACGCGGTGATCGAGTAGTCGTAGAGGGCGCCGGTGAGCAGCCCACCGACCAGGGTCGCCCCGCCCAACCCGGCGGCGAAGATGCCGTAGGCGGTGCCCCGCCGAGCGGCGGGGACGATGTCGGCGATGGTCGCACGCATGGTGGATTCCTGGATGCCGAGCACGGCGCCCCAGGCCAGGACCCCGGCGACCGCGGTCGCCGGGGTCGTGGTGAAGGCCGCCAGCGGGATCAGGGCGGTCAGCACGGGTACGGCGGCCAGTACCCGGACGCCGGCCCGGTCGTACAGCCACCCCGAGGCCAGCGCGGCGAGCGCGTCGACGCCCATCGCGGCGGCGTACACGACCGGGACCACCGCCACGGGTACGACGTGCCGGGTGGCGAGGTGGAAGCTGAGCACCCCGAAGGTGGCGTAGCCGGCCGTGGTCACCGCCGTGAACGCCAGATAGGTCCAGAACACGCGGGGTAGCTGGCCGCCCGGCGGGGCGGGCGGCGCGCCGGGTCGAGGGCCCGGTTCGAAGCGACGCGGGTCGGGCACGCCGGCGCGTAGCCACAGCAGCAGGAGTATCGCCGCCACGGCGGGTACGGCCAAGGCGAGGAACGCGGGCCGGTAGTTGTGGGCGGTCGTGGCCAGTACGGCGGCGACCAGCAGCGGCCCCGCCACGCCGCCGGCCTGGTCGAGCGCCTCATGGACGGCGAAGCCCTTGCCGCGGCCGACTGCCGCAGCGGCATGCGAGAGCATGACATCCCTCGCCGGGCCGCGGATGGCCTTGCCGGCGCGCTCCGCGACGAACAGCGCCGAAGCCAGCCACAGTGCGGTGGTCAGCCCGAGAGCGGGCACGGCGACCATGGTCACGGCATAGCCGACCAGGACGAGCGGCCAGTAGGCGCGGGTCCGGTCCGCGAGGGGTCCGGTGGCCAGCCGCCCGGCCAGGGCGGTCGCCTCGCCAGCGCCGGTGACCAGGCCGACGACGGTCGCGGATGCGCCGACGATGGCCAGATAGGGGCCGATGACCGACCGGGCGCCCTCGTACACCACGTCCGACAGCAGGCTGACAAGACCGAAGGCGGTCACGAACCGCCACGGCGTCCACCTGATGGTGAGCGCGGTGACTCTCACCCGTGCAGTCTGGCCTACCGGCAAGTTGGCCGGGCGTGGATCGGCCCAGCGGCCCCGGTGAACCGCCCCGTGTACGCCGTGCACGTCGATCGCACTACCGCCACGGCCCAGGGCCGCCCCCGACGCCGACTCCCTGATCCCTGCACTGAACCGGGCTGAGCAGAAGGTTCAACACCCGCCGACCACGGCCAGGCAACAGGTGCCCACGAGGTGCCGGAAGACAGGCATACATGTCCCGGGAGAATCACTCTCGGTCAGCGCCCGGCCGGGCCGTTGAGCTGTCCCGCCCGCACGAGGGCAGCGTCATCACGGCGCGGTGGCACACCGACGTCGAATCCACCGCCATCACCGGGCCGGACGAGGTGGTCGTCCGTGTCGCCGACGACGCGTCGCCCGAGGTCCGGGAACGCGGGGTCACGTCGGCGGTCCTGCACCGGATCAACCGGCAGGTCGACGACATGGTGGCCGAGTTCCACCTCTTGCCGAGCGTCGGGGCGTACCAGGTGATGGTGCGGCGCTACATCGAGGGACGGCTCATCGAGCTCGCCCGGGCACGGGGTGCGACGGCGGATGGCTTCGAGTCGGACCTGCTCCCCGTCTGCGTCGACCTGGCCGGGCGCGGGGACGCGGATCCTCTCGGAGCGCTCGCCGCGGCTACCGGCCGGTCGCGGGAAGCCCTCGGCCGTCTGCTCGACATGGCCCGCCGGCGGAACGATCATGACGGGCACCCCGCGTGAACGCCCCGACCACCGGTTCGGATACTTCCCGCGTGACATCATCGAAGCCGAGCCGGGCCTGGTCGGAGGTCTTTCGCCGCAGCCGCATCTCGCCCTACGTGTTCGTCGTCGCCGAGGACGCCGCGAAGGAGGTCGACCGGGTCGTCGCCGGGCTCGGGCTGCCTGAGGCGTCCTCGAACAGCCTGTTCGACAACGCCCACTGGGCCACGCCGCTGCTCGACGGCGCCGTGGCGCGGCTGCGCACCTACGGTTGGTCCACCCTGCCGAGCGGCACCCGGGTATACGGTCACCGGCCGTTGCGGCTGCTCTGCCACTTCATGGACCTCCAGCCGCCCACCCGCGCGCTGTCCGGAGAGCGGTCGGTGCCGGAGGTGGACCAGTTGCTGGCCGACCTCGACCGGCAGCGGCAGGCCGATACCGCGGCGCTGCTCGCCCAGGCGGGTATGGCGATGGCCAACGATCCGCAGGAGGTCCTGGCGGCGGTTCGGGCGCTCCTCGGCGACGAGGCGATCGGCACCGTCGCCGAGGCTAGCGTCTAGCTCCATCGGTGATACATCACCGGTCGCGCCACCCTCGGCGACGACGGAGCCTTCATCGGCCCTTTCCCTCCACGCGCCCCACCAGGTGTGTCATGTCCGCCCATCCCCGGTCGGCGCCTCTTCCGCCGGCTCCGGCGGCGTCGGGCCGTCCACCCGTTCCCGCTCCCGGCGGTCCCGCCGTCTCTCGACGAGGGCTGCGAGCAGCAGCGACCCGACGGCCGCCGCCCGGCCCCAACGGCGCAGGGCGGCGCGGATCGGCCCGGGCGGTGGCGCCGGCGGCGGTCCGGGCACCACCACCCGGTCGACCCCCGGGTACGCGAGCCGGGAGGCCGAGATCGCTTCCTCCTCCGAGCGCAGGGCCCGGTTCCCGCCGATGACGAGGTGCCGGGCCTCGTCGCGGTAACGCCAACGCCACAGGTCGCCCTCCGGCCACAGCTCGATTCGCTCCCCCGGCCTGTCCAGGGCGGGTGTTTCCGGTTCACCCTCGCCCTCGGGCGAGTGAGGCGAGCGGTGGGCGGCCCGCCGCAGGTCCGCGCGGGTGAGTTCGCCGACGCCGGCTGCTCCGCCGCGGTGCAGCGCCCGCGCGGTCAGGAAGGCGAGCGCCCCGGCCAGGATCGGCAGGACGAGCACCAGCACCTGGAACACCGACAGCAGGTCGTAGATCGGCACCCGCAGCAGGCGGGCGATGATGTCGTCGCCGGCCGCCACCGTGAGTACCGCGTAGAAGGTCAGCGCGGCCACACCGATGCCCATCCGCAAGGGATGGTCGCGGGGCCGGTCGAGCAGGTGGTGCTGCCGGCGATCGCCGGTACGCAGCCGTTCGACGAACGGCCACGCGTAGAGGACGAGGAAGGTCAACCCGCCGAGCACCACGCCGGGGAAGAACGGCGCGGGCACCAGATGCCCGGCGACGCGGAACTCCAGCGGCGGGAACAGCCGCAGGGCCCCATCACCCCAGGCGACGTACCAGTCGGGCTGGGCCGGCGCGGTGGACTGGGCCGGTTCGAAGGGCCCGTAGAGCCAGACCGGGTTGATCTGGATCAGGCCGCCGAGGGCGAACAGTACCGCCAGCACCCAGGCGAACAGGGCGAGCGTGCGCAGGGTGTAGCTCGGCCACAGCCGGGAGCCGACGACGTTGTGCTCGGTCCGCCCCGGACCGGGGAACTGGCTGTGCTTCTGCCGCACCAGGATGCCCATGTGCAGCGACACGAGGGCGACGAGGACGGCCGGCACCAGCAGCACGTGGGCGACGAACATCCGGGGGATCATCTCGTCGGAGGGGAACTCCCCGCCCAGGGCCAGGGAAACCAGCCACGCCCCGACCAGGGGGATCGACTCCACCACCGAGGTGATGATCCGCAGGCCCAGCCCGGAGAGCAGGTCGTCCGGCAGGGAGTAGCCGGTGAAGCCGTTGGCCAGGGCGAGGGTCAGCATGGTCACGCCGATCAGCCAGTTGACCTCACGGGGTTTGCGGAACGCCCCCGTGAAGAAGATCCGCGCCAGGTGCAGCACGATGGCCGCGACGAAGACCAGCGCGGCCCAGTGGTGGGTCTGCCGGATCAGCAGGCCGGCCCGGACGTCCCAGCTGAGCCGCACCGTCGAGGCGTACGCCGCGGAGGTGGTGGCGCCGTCCAACGGGGCGTACGCACCGCGGTAGACCCGGTCGGCGGAGCTGGCGTCGAAGAAGAAGGTCAGGTAGACGCCGGTGAGGATCAGCGCGATGAACGAGTAGAGCGCGATCTCGCCGAGCATGAACGACCAGTGGTCGGGAAAGACCTTCACCAGCGCCCGGCGGGTGATCGGCGAGAGCCGTAGCCGGTCGTCCAGGGCCCGGGCCAGCCGGTCGGTGATCATGGTGAGCTCCAGAAGCCCGCGCCGGGCGGCACGGTGAAGTCACCGGTCGCGCGGAGGAAGCCGTCCGGTCCGACCTCGATCGGCAGCCCTGGTAGCGCCCGGGCCGCCGGACCGGCCACCGGCCGGGCATCTGCCAGCAGGTCGAAGGAGGACTGATGGCAGGGACAGAGCACCTGCCCGGTGCCCTTGAGGTAGATCCGGACCGGGCACCCTGCGTGCGTGCAGAGCAGCGAGTGGACGACCAGCCCGTTCAGGTGACCGGCGGAGGGCGGGCGGGAGAAGCGTTCCGGGTCAAGGCGGACCGCGAAAGCGGGGCCGTCCCCGGTGTCGAGGTGGCCCTCGGGAAAGATCCCGACCGCGGTGCCGGCGGGCACGTCCTGCAGCCGCAGTGGCCGTCCGTCCGCGGTGACCAGCCGCACGCCGGGTCCCCATGGGGTGTCTCTGCGTGCCTGGAGCGGGTCAGCCCGTCCGGAGGGCAGCAGGGAGCGCAGCGGGAACAGCGCGGCGGCGCCGAGCGCGCTCAGCGCGAGCCCGAGCGCGGCGAGCAGGCCCCGCCGCCGCACCGGGCTGTCCGGCGCGGCGAGCACCGAGGCGGTCATCGCCTGCTCGGTCGGAGGCGGCGCGAAGCCCTCGTGCTCCTCGACATACCCGTCGACCGGCACGAGCCGCCGGCCCCAGATGGCGAGGCCCACGGCCAGCCCGGCGAAGGCCACCGCGAGACAGACCCCCTCCCAGCGGGTGTCGCCGCCCACCGCGTACGTCACCGCGAAGCCCACCGCCCCGGCTGCGCTGACCAGAAACGCGACGACGGTCCGGCGACTGGCCGCCCGCTCGCTCGCCGAGGGACGCCGCGCGCTCACTCCCCCGCCCTCCTGCCCAGCCACCGCGCGGCTGCCACCAGCAGACCCAGGACGGCCACCCAGGCGACCAGTCCCTCGGCCAGCGGGCCGAGCCGACCGAGAGGGTTGCCGCCCCGGTCCAGCCGCTCGCCGCGGAGCCGCTGCACGTACGCGGTGAGGTCGTTGACCTGCTGGTCGTCGAGCACCTGGCTGGGAAAGTCCGGCATCAGCCCGGGGCCGACCCGGACCGCCTCGGCGACCTGCGTCGCTGTGGCGTCGTACAGCGGCGGGGCGGTCCAGCCGTCGGTCAGCGCGGTGCCCGCGCCGGTGGCCCCATGGCAGGGTGCGCAGTTGGCGGCGAAGATCTCCTGACCGGAGGCCAGGTTGCCCGGGGCGACCCGGGGTATCTGCGGACCACCCCCGCCGAAGCTGCCGACGTGGCCCACCAGTGCGCGGATGTCGTCGGCCGAGAACACCGGTTCCGCGCGCCGGGCCTGCTGCTCCTCCCGCGACAGCGGCATCCGTCCGGTGGAGACCTGGAAGTCGACCGAGGCGGGGCCGACGCCGATCAGCGACGGGCCCCGCTGCGTGCCCCGCCCCTGCTCACCGTGGCAACTCGCGCACTGCTGCAGGTAGAGCTCGGTGCCCCGGTCCGCCGGGTTGGACGACGGCGCGGACACGGCCGGGGTCGTCGCCCCGGGGGTCGGCTCGGCGGCGAGCGCCACCGGCCCGGCGGCGAGCACCAGCACGGCTCCGACCGCGAGCATCCGGCGGGGATGCAGGGTGAGCCGCCGGGCCGCGGCTCGTGAGTGCCGCATCGGTCAGTCCAGCGTGTAGAGGTAGGCGGCGATGTCCTGGGCGTCAATGGCACTGATACCGAGGTTCGGCATGGCGGTCCCGGGCTCCACGGCCTGGGGATCGGCGATCCAGCGCCGGAGGTTGTCGGCGTTGTTGGGCAGTTGACCGGCGATGTAGGAGCGGGCGCCGAACCGGGTCAGGGGCGGGCCGACCAGGCCGTCGGCGCGGTTGATGCCGGGGATGGTGTGGCACGACCCGCAGCCGTACTGGGCGATCAGCTTCGCGCCGCGGTCGGGCCGTCCGTTGCGCGACTCCGGTGGTGGCGGTGGGGCCGTCGAGGCGCAGGCGGTGACCGCGACCATCGGCAGGATCATGAGGGCCGCACCGAGTGCCCAGAGCTGGCGGGGCAGCATCATGGCACCATCCCTTCCGTTTCAGCTGTGGTCACCATCGGGCGGGTCCCTCCGGGTGGCGGCCCCCCGCGCAGGCCGTCGGGCCGGTCGCGGTCCATCCGCAGCAGCCAGCCCAGGAACACGGTCAGCGTCACGACCAGCACGGCCAGGTCCATCGGCGCCCACATCAACAGGCCGGCGAGTTGCTGGTCGGCCAGCGGGTCGGCGCCGAACACCCGCTGCGGATAGATCGGTTGCGGGGCGAAGGTGAGCACGGCTCCGAGGGCCGAGGCGGGCAGCATGGTGCCGGCCAGCAGCAGCACCGTCACCGGGGCGGGGGCGCGGTGCCGTGGCGAGCCGAGCACCGGGGCCCAGAACAGCCAGGCCGTGGCCAGGAAGCACAGATGCTCGGTGGCGTGCACGACGGGACGGTCGACCGCGGCCGCGTACGGCCCGGGCAGGTGCCAGAACCAGAGCACGGCGGTCTGTCCGCCGCCGGCCAGCAGGGCGTACGTGCCCGGGTGGCGCAGCCGGCGCATCGGCGGCGCCACCCGGCAGCGGGCGAGCAGCCGGCGCAGCGGGAGCGGCACGGCCATGTTCAGCGGCAGCCCCGCCGCGCCGGCCGCGAGCAACGGCCCGGCCACCAGCAGGAGCAGCATGTGCTGAGCCATGTGCCCGGCCAAGGAGGACTCCGCCATCTCGTGCGCCGGCCCGTGCTCAGTGCCGAGCACCACCAGCAGTCCGGCGCCGAACGCGGCCACCCGCCAGCGGGGGACCACGTGCCCCGCGCCGCGGCGCGACCACAGCTCCTGGACGCCCCGCCCGTAGCCGGCTGCCAGCAGGCAGACCGTGACGACGACGAGCATCGCCAGCAGGCTCTCGGCCAGCGGGCTCTGGCCGGGCCCGTGTGCCTGGTGGATGCTCAGAGCTGACATGGCGGCAGCACCAGCACGGCGACCCCGCCGAGCACGATGATCGTCAGGAACAGCAGGTTGACCCAGACGCCCACCACGGCGAGCATGCGGGACCGGCCGTACGCCCGGTCCTGGGTGCCCGTGGCCTGCGCGCGGGCGGTGCGTCGCCACGCCAGGGCGGCGACCGCCAGCGAGCCCGCGGTGACCAGGGCCGGGACGATCACCGCGAGCCCGACGACCCGCCCGAGCGGCATGGCGAGGACGCGGTCGGAGCCGGCGGCGCAGGCGAGTTCGTCGAGGCCCCAGGCGGCGAGCACGTGTACGGCCCAAGCGACGCCGCCGCCGAGGACGCCGTACCAGAGCAGCACCCCGCCGGTCAGACGGGCCCGTGGCCCGGGTGGTGTGGTGGTCATAGTCGTGGGGAGAGGTAGATGGTGAACAGGATGGCGGCCCACACCGCGTCGACGAAGTGCCAGTAGATGGCGGTGTTGCGGACCCGCTCGCGCCGGTGGGCGTCGATGGTGCCGCCGCTCAGGGCGGCGGCGAGCAGCCAGCCGATCATGGTCAGGCCGACCAGGACGTGCAGCCCGTGGAAACCGGTGATCAGGTAGAACAGCGACCCGTACACGTCGGTGGTCAGGGTGAAGTGCCGGAGCTTCTCGGCGTACTCGGTGGCCTGCAGGGTCAGGAAGGTCAGCCCGAGCACCATGGTGGCGCCCAGGCCGCACCGCAGCTGCCACCGCCGGCCGTGCCGGCTGCCGCGTTCGGCCCACACCATGGGCAGACTGCTGGGCAGCAGCACGGCGGTCATGATCAACGGCTTGAGCAGCTCCGGGGCCCCGATGGCGCCCGGCGGCCACTGGGGGCCGTACTGGAAGCGGAGGTAGAAGTAGCTGCCGAGCAGGCAGGCGAAGAGGGTGGCCTCGGTGGCCACGAACATCACCATGCCCCACCAGCCGGTCGATCGACCGGCTGGCAGCTCGGTGCTCAGCGCCTCAGCGCCGGTGGCCGCCATGATCCCGCCCCGATCCGTCATGGTGTCGCCACCCCGCTCGTCCGGCTCGGTCCAGCTGGCCAGAGCCAGACCGCGATCGTCGCGGCCACCACCACCGCGGCGACGGCCGCCACCGGGTACCAGGCGACGAGCAGAGCGGCGAAGAAGACCAGCAACGCGGCGGCGAGCACGAGGGGCTTGAGCGTTGACTCCGGCATCGGCACCGGGCGTTCGACGCGGGCGTCCAGTTCGCTGGTGAGCAGTGTGTCGCGTCCCTCGCTGAGGATGCGGTCCGCGGTCGCCCCCTCGCCAATCGAGTCGGCGGTCCGTTCGTCCCACACCGGGTGCAGGCTGTGCACGCGAGGCAGGACGGGGAAGTTGTACGGCTCGGGCGGTGACGTGGTGGCCCATTCCAGGGTGTCGGCGCCCCAGGGGTCCGGCGGGGCGGGCCGACCCCGTCGGACGGCGTGCACCACGCCGACGAGCACGAGCAGCAGTCCGAGAGCGAGCACGTAGGAGCCGATGGTGCTGACCAGGTTCCATCCGCCCCAGCCCGGCTCGCTGGCATAGGTGTAGACCCGGCGGGGCATCCCGAACAGACCGTAGAGGTGCATGGGGAAGAAGGTGACGTGCATGCCCACGAAGACCAGCCAGAACGCCCAGCGCCCCAGCCCTTCGTGGTACATCCGCCCGGTGATCTTGGGCAGCCAGTAGTAGATGCCGGCGAGCATCGGGAAGACCGCGCCGCCGATCAGCACGTAGTGGAAGTGCGCCACCACGAAGTAGGTGTCGGTGACCTGCTGGTCGAACGCGGTCAGGGCGAACATCGTGCCGGTGACGCCGCCGAGCACGAAGGTCACGATGAAGCCGACGACGAACAGTAGCGGCACCCGGATGACCAGCCGGCCGAGCAGCATGGTGGCCAGCCAGGCGAAGATCTGCAGCCCGGACGGAATGGTGATGATCGTGCTGGCCGCGCTGAAGAAGCTGTACGACAGTTGCGGCAGCCCGGTGGCGAACATGTGGTGCACCCAGACCCCGAACGAGATGATCGCGATCGCCACGATGGACAGCACGATCAGCGGGTAGCCGACCACGCCCCGCCGGGTGAAGGCGGGTAGCACCGCCGAAACGATGCCCAGCGCCGGCATGACGATGATGTACACGTCGGGGTGTCCGAAGATCCAGAACAGGTGCTGCCAGAGCAGGACGTTTCCGCCGGCCGACGGGTCGAAGAAGTGGGTGTCGAACCGGCGGTCGAAGAACAGCATCGCGTTGTCGAGGTTCAGCGCCGGCAGCGCGAAGATCACCATGAACGCGGTAGCGACGATCGCCCAGACGAACAGCGGTACCCGGTTGAGCGACATTCCCGGTGCGCGCAGCTTGAGCGCGGTGACGATGAAGTTGATCGAGGCGGCGGTCGTGGATATGCCGAGGAAGAGCAGACCGAGGGCGTAGACGTCCATGTGCAGGCCGGGGTTGTGCTGCTCGGAGCTCAGCGGCGCGTACGCGAACCAGCCGTTGTTGGGGGCGGCGCCGAAGGGCAGGCTCGCCCACATGAACAGGCCGGCGAACAGGAAGACCCAGTAGCCGAAGGCGTTCAGTCTCGGGAACGCCATGTCCCGGGCGCCGATCATCAGGGGTACGAGGTAGTTCCCGAAGCCGAAGAGCATCGGTGTGGCGAACAGGAAGATCATCGCCGTGCCGTGCATGGTGAAGAGCTGGTTGTACTCCTGGGGTGATAGCAGTCGCGCCTCGGGTCGGGCGAGCTGGGTGCGCATGGCCAGGGCGCTGAGTCCGGCGAGGACGAAGAAGACCCCGGCGGTGACCAGGTAGCGCCGGCCGATTCTCTTGTGGTCGACCGTGCTGAACCAGCCCCGTACCGAGGGCGACTCCGCCCAGTGTTCCGTCAGCCGGGCCAGGTCCACCCGGCTGACTCCGGGCGGCGTGCTGGTCGTGGACATAGTTCCCCCTCCCCGACCTACTCGAGCGACCGCAGGTACGTGATCAGGTCGGGCAGCGCGGCCGCGCCGACCGGCTGTGGGGGCATCGCGTTGCCGGGCTTGACCGTCTGGGAGTTGACGATCCAGCCGCCGAGGTGTCCGGCGTCATTCGGTACCGCCCCGGCGCCGAGGCTCCATCGGGAGCCCACGTTCGACAGGTCGGGCCCCACCTGGCCCTGGGCGCCGGTGCCCCGCACCGCGTGGCAGGCGGCGCAGGTGCCCTGCACGAACGCCTGCTGGCCGCGGCGCTCGGCCTCCGTGCTCGGCTGACGGGCCGGGGCGTTCAGGCGGGTCAGCCACGCGTCGAAGTCGGCGCGGGGTTCCGCCACGACCAGGAAGGCCATGTGAGCGTGCTGGGTGCCGCAGTACTCGGCGCACTGGCCGCGGTAGCGGCCGGCCCGCTCCGCCCGCAACCAGGTCTCACGGGTCTCACCGGCGATCAGGTCCGTCTTCGGCATGAGCTGCGGCACCCAGAAGCTGTGCAGCACGTCGTCCGTTCGCAGCCGGACCTTCACCCGCTCCCCCACCGGAATGTGGATCTCGTTCGCGGTCGCCCCGGACGCCCCCGGATAGCGCACCTCCCACCACCACTTGTGGCCGGTCACCTCCACCGTCGGGGCGTCGGGGTCGGGATCGGCGGCGAGCGCGGCGAGGTCCCGCAGCCCCACCCCGTAGACGGCGACGAGAATGACGAACGGCAGCCCGGCTCCGGCGATCGCGACGAAGCGGAGCGGCTGCCCGTGGCGCACCCGGACGTTGCCCCGCCGGAACACCAGCGCCCAGATCAGCAGCGCCATGACCTCGGCGACCACCGCCAGCGAGATCCAGAAGAGCAGCCACCACAGGTTGGCGACCCGGGCGGCGCCCGTGCCGGCGGGGTTGAGGGTGGACGGCGGGTCACCACCGCATCCGGCGAGCAGGGCCAGGCCGCACAGGGCCGTCAGCACCGGGAGCGGGCGCGGTTGCCGGCGCCGCCCGGCGGGTCGGGCGGCGCTCATGGTCATCCCTGCTGTCGTGTCCACCGAGAGCGACACTAGGCCCTTCCGAACCCTTTTCGTCCCTGTTTGCGGCTGATAACCCGACGAATGCGACCAGACCGATTTATGGTGATGTCGCAACTCGATCCGCAAGCGCCCCGGGGGCGCGGACAGGGAGATCATGCGAGCCTCCACCGTGGACCTTGTCGCGGACACCGGCAGAGCGGCCGCCGGCCGCCGGACCATGGCCTGGCTCGCCGGCGGGCTCACCGCGGCGGCGACGGTGGCCGGCGGATGGCTGGCACCCCCCGACGAGGTGCAGGGCCAGGCGCAGCGACTGATGTACCTCCACGTCCCCGCGGCCTGGGTTGCCTACGCTGCGTTCGCCGTCGTGCTGACCGCCAGCGGCGCGTACCTGATCGGGGGCGACCTTCGCTGGGACCGGTTCGCGCGGGCGGGCGCCGAGATCGGCGCGGCCCTGACCGCCGTCGCGATCGCCACCGGGTCACTGTGGGGGAAGCTGGTCTGGGGTGCCTGGTGGGCGTGGGACCCCCGGCTGGTCAGCACCGTCCTGCTGCTGCTGGCGTACGCCGGCTACCTGGCCCTGCGCCGCTCGCTGGCAGAGCGGACCGGCGCGCGAGACGGAGGCGACCACCGGGTGGCGCGGCCCGCCGCGGTCGTCGGGATGGCCAGCTTCCTGCTCGTCCCGGTGGTGCACTTCTCCGTCGTCTGGTGGCGGTCGCTGCACCAGCAGGCGACCGTGCTCGCCCCGCAGCGCCCGCCCATCGACCCCAGGATGGGCGCCGCCCTGCTGCTCGCCGTCGCCGCCGCGACGCTCGCCGCGCTCTGCGTCCTGCTGCACCGGGTGGTCCGGCTGGAACGCCGGCTGACCCCCGACACGGCCCCCGACCGCGTCCCGGCCCGGGTCGGATGATCCGTCGCCGGGCGGGCCGGACCGCCGTCGTGGCCGTGCTCCTCGCCGCCGGCGCGCTGCTGGTCACCAGCGCGCTCCGGGAGACCCTGACCTATTACCGCACTCCGGGCGAGGTGCTCGGCGATCCGGACGCGACCTGGGAACGGGTACGCCTTGGCGGCGACGTGGTGCCCGGGTCGCTGCGGCGCACCGGCGACCTCGTGGTGTTCCGCCTCACCGAAGACGGTCGCGAGATCACCGTCGAGCAGCGGGGCGTGCCGCCGGAGACCTTCCGGGAGGGCGAGGGAGCGGTCGTCGAGGGCACGCTCTCGGAGGACGGGGTGTTCCGCTCCGACCACGTCGTGGTCCGGCACGGCAACGAATACCGCCCGTCCACCGCCCCGCCGGGGTCGGTCGATGCTCGCTGACCTCGGCACCGCCAACCTCACGGTCGGTCTGCTCTGCGCCACCCTGACCGCCCTGCTCTGGCTGCGGGTGGCCCTGTTCGCCACGCCCACCCGAGCGGCCCGCCTCGGGACCGCCGCGACCCTGACGACCGCCGCCCTCGCCTGCGCGCTGCTGGAGGCGGCCCTGCTCCGGCACGACTTCAGCGTCCGATTCGTGGCGGAGAACGGCGGACGCCAGGTGCCGTTGTACTACACGCTGACGAGCCTCTGGTCCGCCCTGGACGGGTCGCTGCTGCTCTGGCTGCTGATCCTCGCCGGGTACGCGGCACTGCTGGCCCACCGCAGGCACCCGCCTCGGCTGCACGCCTACGCGATGGTGGTCGTCAGCACGGTAACCATGTTCTTCTTCGCGCTGTCCGCCTTCGCCGCGAACCCGTTCCGCGAGGTGAACCCGGTACCCGCCGACGGCCCGGGGCCGAACCCGCTGCTGCAGCAGCACCCGGCGATGGGCGTGCACCCTCCCCTGCTCTACGCCGGCTACATCGGCCTGGTCGTGCCGTTCGCCTTCGCGATCGCCGCACCACTGGCCGGCCAGCAGGGGCGGGGCTGGCTACGGTCCGCCCGACCCTGGGCCCTGGCGGCGTGGGCGGCGCTGACCGCCGGCATCGGGCTCGGGGCCTGGTGGTCGTACGCGGTGCTGGGCTGGGGCGGCTACTGGGCGTGGGACCCGGTGGAGAACGCGTCGCTGCTGCCCTGGCTGACCGCCACCGCCTTCCTGCACGCCACCCTGGGCCGCGCCGCCGGCCGGGCCGGCTGGAACCTGGCCCTGGCATGCGCGAGCTTCGTGCTGGTGCTGCTCGGCACGTTCCTTACCCGGTCCGGCGCGGTGGCCAGCGTGCACGCCTTCACCGACTCACCGTTGGGGCCGATGCTGCTCGGCTTCGTGCTGCTGACGGTCGTCGTGTCGACGGTCCTGACCGGATGGCGCGATCGAGAACCCGCCCACGGCGGGAGCACACCGCTGCTGTCCCGGATGACGGCCGTGCTGGTCAACGGCGTGCTTCTGGTGACGATCGCGGCGGTGGTGCTGATCGGCACGATCTTCCCGCTGCTCTCCGAACCGCTCGGCGGGGTGCGCACCTCGGTCGGACCCGGCTACTACCAGCGGACGGCGGTACCGCTGGCGATCGCGGTGCTGCTGATGATGGGCGTGACGCCGGCCCTGCGGGTCCGCGACCGGACGCAGGCGCTGCGGCGACTCGCCCTACCCGGCGCCGTGGCGCTCGCCACCGTCGCCGTGGTGGGGCTGCTCAGCCGGCCCGGCCTGCCCGCGCTCACCGCGTTCGGAGCGGCGGCGTTCGTGCTCACCGGCGTGGCCGCAGAGCTGGCCGACCGGCGGCCGCGCTCCGGCCGGAACCGGAGACCGGGCAGGGCTGCCGGACTGGTCGCGCACGCCGGGATCGCCCTGATTGCGGTGGGCGTCGCGGGATCCTCCGCGTACGGCCGCGACGCGGAGCGAACCATCCACACCGGGGAGGCGCTGCGGGTGGGCGACGTGTCCGTGCGCCTGGTCGGCGTGGACCGCAGCGGCGCCAGCGGGGGTATGACCGTACGGGCGCGGCTCCGGCTCACCGAGGCGGGCGGCGGGGAACGAACGGTCCGGCCCGCCCTACGCTACAACCCCGCCCGGGACACAGCTGTCACGGTGCCGGCGATCCAGACCGGACTGCTGCGGGACACGTACGTCACCCTGATCGCGGTCGCCCCGGACAGCGGCAGCGCGACCGTACGGCTCGCGGTGAACCCGCTCGTCGGGCTGCTCTGGGCCGGCGGCACGCTGACGGCCGCGGGGGGACTCCTGGCGGCGATCCGCACCGCCCGTCCGCGACGCCCGGACGTCGTCGCGGCGTCGCCTGACCCGGTCGCCGCCGGGGCCCGGTGATGACCGCCCGCCGCCTGCTGCGACCTGGCCCGGCGCTGGTGCTGGTGCTCATCGTCGCCGTTGGCACCGTGGTCGCCCTCGGCCTGCGGTCACCGTCGACGCCGCTCGACGCCGGCGCCGCCAACGGCGTCACCCCCGCGCCGGCCCCGGCGCTCACGGGCGCCACCCTGGATGGTGGCCGGTTCGACCTGACCGAAGCCCGTGGTCACGTGCTGCTGGTCAACGTGTTCGCCTCCTGGTGCGGCCCGTGCCGGGACGAGCTGCCGCTACTGGTCGAGACGGAACGGCAGTGGTCGCCCCGTGGGCTGCGGCTGGTGGGGTTGAACGTCCGGGACGGCGCCGAGGCGGTCCGGGCGCTACTTGACGAGACCGGCGCACGGGAGTTGACCGTGCTGCCAGACCCGGAGGGCACCCGGGCGGTCGACTGGGGCGTCCGGGCAGTGCCGGAGACGTTCGTGGTGGACCGGGACGGCCGGATCGTCGACCGGCAGCCGGGTGTGGTCACCCGGCAGTGGCTTGAGCAGCGGGTGGCGCCGTTGCTGGCCCGATGAGGTGGCGCGCGGCCGTTGGGGCACTCGTCCTCACGGCGCTGATCGCCGCAGCGGGCGCGGGGTTGGTCCGGTCGACCGGCGGCACCGGTCGGGAGGACCCCGTACGCGCCGTGGCAGTGGGTCTACGCTGCCCGGCCTGCCAGGGTGAGTCGGTGGCGGACTCCCGGTCGCCGATCGCGGCGGCCATGCGGCAGGTGGTGGCGGACCAGCTGGCCCAGGGGCGGGACCGCGACGAGATCCGCCGCTGGTTCGTCCAGCGCTACGGCCCGGAGGTGCTGACCGACCCGCCGACCCGCCGGGCGGAGCTGCTGCTCTGGGCCGTACCCGCGCTGACCTTGCTGGCCGGCGGCTACGCGGCCCTGCGCACGCTGCGTCCCCGCCCGACCCCGTCCGCGCGGGCCACGGCGGTGCGGGCGGCGCCCACCGGTCGGGCCGCGCGCCGGGCGTGGCGCGCGGTGTCGGTGGGAATGGTGAGCCTCGTCGCGTCGGTCACGGTGGCCGCCAGCCGCCTGGACCGGCCGGGCCAGGATCCGGAACCGGCCGATCCCGTGACGGTCGCCGTGCAGCTGGCCCGCGACCTCGAGGGGCAGGCCCGCTACGACGCCGCAGCGCGGATGTACCGGGAGGCCCTGCGGGACCGCCCCGACGATGCGATCCAGCTGCGGCTCGCCTTCGCGCTGCTGCGGGCCGGCGACAACGCCGGCGCGGAGCAGTCGGCGCGGGAGGTGCTGACCCGCTCCCCAGACTCCCCGGACGGCCTGCTCGTGCTCGGGCTGGCGCAGCGCGACAGCCGGTCCGCCGAGGCGGCGCGCACCCTGCGACGCTTCCTGACCATCGCTCCGGAGCATCCGGCCGCCGGAGAGATCAGCCGGCTGTTGGCCACCGGCCCGTGACACCCACCCGAACCCCATGGATCCACGTTGAGCCGGGTCGCGCACGCATGGGTGCTGGCCCGCACCGATCGCGGCCGATCCTTCGAGATGCTGCTGACCGCACTCGGCACCGACCTCGCGGATCCGGAGCACAGCTCGACGCGGAACGGCATACACCTCGGCGCCACTGCCGGAACGCTGGACATCCTGCAACGCTGCTACACCGGCCTGGAGGTCAGCAGGCCGCCCCGATGCCGCGAGATGGCCGTCCCCGGGCGCAGTTGATTCAGGCCGGTGCTCAGCTGTTCTGTGGGAAGCCGAGGTTCACGCCACCGTGGGACGGGTCGAGCCACCGGCTGGTGACGACCTTGGATCTGACGAAGAAGTTCACTCCCTCTGGCCCGTACGCGTGAGTGTCACCGAACAGTGAGTCCTTCCAACCCCCGAAGGAGTAGTACGAGACCGGGACCGGGATCGGGACGTTCACCCCGATCATGCCGATCTCGACCTCGTTCTGGAACCGGCGAGCTGCGCCACCGTCGTTGGTGAAGATCGCCGTACCGTTGCCGTACCGGTTGGCGTTGACGAGTTCGACGGCGGCGTCGTAGCTGGGCAGCCGGAGCACCGAGAGGACCGGTCCGAAGATCTCGTCGGTGTATATGGACATGTCGCTGTCGACATGGTCGAAGAGAGTCGGTCCGAGCCAGAAGCCGGCTTGCTCACCGTCGATCGGGTGGCTCCGCCCGTCGACCACCAGCTGCGCCCCCGCGGACCGACCAGCGTCCAGGTATGACATCACCCGGTCGCGGTGAGCGCCGGTGACCAGCGGCCCCATCTCGCAGCCCGGGCGACGGCCGTCGCCGACGTGGAGTGCCGCGATCCGTTCGCTGATCTTGCCGACGAGCTCGTCACCGACGGGGTCGACGGCCACGACGACGGAGATGGCCATGCAGCGCTCGCCGGCCGAGCCGAAGCCGGCCGAGCTGGCGGCGTCGGCGGCGAGGTTGAGGTCGGCGTCGGGCAGTACGACCATGTGGTTCTTCGCGCCGCCGAGCGCCTGCACCCGCTTGCCGTTACGGGTGCCCGTTTCATAGACGTAGCGGGCGATCGGAGTGGAGCCGACAAACGAGATGGCCTTGACCGTCGGGTGTTCGAGAATCCGGTCGACCGCCTCCTTGTCGCCGTGCACGACGTTGAGAACGCCGTCCGGCAGCCCGGCCTCCGCGAACAGCTCCGCCAGGAAGTTCGACGCGGAGGGGTCCTTCTCGCTCGGCTTGAGCACCACCGTGTTGCCGCACGCTATGGCGTTCGGCACGAACCACAGCGGGACCATGGCCGGGAAGTTGAAGGGGGTGATCACCCCGACCACGCCGAGCGGCTGCCGGATGGAGTACACGTCCACCTGGGCCGAGGCGTTCTCGCTGAACCCGCCCTTCAGCAGTTGCGGGATCCCGCAGGCGAACTCGACCGCCTCCAGCGCACGCTGGATCTCCCCCGCGGCGTCGGAGAGCACCTTGCCATGCTCGGCGGTGATGATCTGGGCGAGGTCGGACTTTCGGGCGTTGAGCAGTTCCCGGAAGGAGAACATGACGCTCATCCGCCGGGCGAGGGATGCGCTACGCCATCGGGTGAACGCCTCGTCGGCGGCGGCGACCGCCTCATCGACGACCGAGGCGGTTGCGAAGTCGACCTGTCCGGAGACCTGGCCGGTGGCGGGGTCGTAGATGTCACCGGTGCGCTCGGCGACACCGTTCCATGGCTTGCCGCCGATCCAGTGCGTGGTCGTCATCGCTGCTGCACCTCTTTGGCCACGGCCTCGATCGACGAGGTGAGGATCTCGAGGGCTTCTTCGGCCTCGGCCTGGGTCAGGGTCATCGGCGGCGCCAGGCGGATGACGTTGCCGTACAGGCCGCCCTTGCCGACGAGCAACCCACGTTCCCGCGTTTCCTCGAGCAGGGCGGCAGCGGCCGCCGGGTCGGGTGCGCCGTGGGGTCCGACGAGCTCCAGCGCGATCATCAGGCCCTTGCCGCGGACGTCGCCGACCACGGGGTGCGCCGCGGCGACGGCGCGCAGGCCGTCGAGCAGGCGGCTGCCCAGCTTCGCGGCGTTGGCCTGGAGGTCGTGCTCCAGCAGATAGTTCAGCGAGGCGAGAGCGCCGGCGGTGGCGAGCGGGTTGCCACCGAAAGTGGAGATCGAGTTGGCCCGCAGGCAGTCCATGAGGTCAGGACGGGCGACCACGCCCCCGATCGCCAGGCCGTTGCCCAGACCCTTGGCGAAGGTGATCGCATCGGGCACGACGTCGTGCGCCTGGATGCCCCAGAAGTGCTCGCCGGTGCGGCCCCAGCCGGTCTGCACCTCGTCGGAGACGAGGAGGATGCCGTACTCGTCGAGCACCTTCTTGAACTCGCCGAACAGCCCGTTGGGTGGGGTGGTGAAGCCACCGACGCCTTGGATCGGCTCAACGATCATGCATGCGACGTCTCCCGCCGTCGTCGTTTCAATGATCTCGCGCAGGTCGGCGACGCAGGCCTTGATGTAGTCCGGGTCGGACAGATCCCGGAACGGGCTGCGGTAGCGGTAGCCGCCGTGCACCCAGCTCACCTTGATCGGGCTGAGGGCGCTGGCCGACCAGCCGCGGATGCCGGTGATCGCGACGGTGGCGAATGCGCGGCCGTGGTAGGAGTTGCGCAGGGCGAGCACCTGCTCGCTGCGGCGGTACTGGGTGGCGAGCATCAGGGCGGTCTCGTTCGCCTCGGTGCCCGAGTTGGTGAAGAACACCCGGGCGTCCGGGATGCCGGACAGTTGCGCGATCTTCTCGGCGAGCTCGACCTGCGACTTGATCAGGTACAGCGTGGAGGAGTGCAGCACGCCGGTGTCGAGCTGCGAGCGGATGGCGTCGCTGATCTCGGCCACGTCGTAGCCGATCGCGTTCGTGAGGATGCCGGCGAAGAAGTCGAGGTAGGTCCGTCCCTCGCGATCGGTCACCCGGCGGCCCTGCGCGGTGGCGATCTCGATCGGCTGCTCGTAGTACAGCGCCAGCCATCTGGGCATCACGGACCGGTGCCTGGCCAGCAGCTCGCGGTGCGCCATCTCGTCCCCCTATCTCGTCCCTACGGCGAGTGTGGACGCATTCGTTGTCCAACCGCTATGCACAACCTGTACCGCCCTGGTCGCTAGGGCATTACGTTGTGTGCATTCCCGCCCGAGGAGAGGCTGCGATGTATCCCTCCGTCGCAGAAGCCATCGCGCTACCGGTGATCCGGCGCGCGAAGCCGCACGTCGTGGCCGGATCGGCCGGCATGCAGGACCGAGTCCGCTGGGTCCACGTGGCGGAGGTCGCCGACATCGCGCACCTGCTGCGCGGCGGAGAACTGGTGCTGACCACCGGAATCGCGCTGCCGGACGACGCGGCGGCGCTCACCCGGTACGTCGACGACCTGGCGGCGGTCCGCGCGGCGGGACTGGTGATCGAGTTGGTCCGGCGCTGGAGTGACGGGATACCAGAGGCGCTCGTGACGGCGGCCGACCGGCACCGACTCCCCCTGATCACGCTGGCGGAGGAGACGCGGTTCGTGTCCGTCACCGAGGCGGTGGTGGCGTTGATCGTCGACGCGCAGCTCGCCGAGCTGCGGGCTGCCGAGCAGGTGCACGAGACGTTCACCTCGCTCACCGTGGCCGGAGCGGAGCCGGCGGAAGTGCTGCGCGAGGTGGCCAGGATCTCCGGACTGCCGGTCGTGCTGGAGACGCTGGGGCACGAGGTGCTCGCCTACGACGCGGCCGGGCAGGATCCCGCCGAGCTGCTGGCCGACTGGGGTCAGCGGTCCCGGTCCGTGGTGGCGCCCGAGCGGACCGCCCACGACGAGGAGGCCGGCTGGTTGGTCACGATGGTCGGCGCGCAGGGCGCCGACTGGGGGCGCCTGGTCCTGCTCTCGCCGGATCCTCCGCCGCATCGGCACGTCGTGGTTGCCGAGCGGGCCGCGTCGGCGCTGGCGGTGCATCGGCTCGTGGCGCGCGATCGGGAGAGTCTGGAGCGGCAGACGCACCGCATGTTGCTCGCGCAACTGCTCGGTCAGGCAGTACCGCCCCCGGATCTCGCCGCCCGGGCGGCCGCGCTGGGCGTCGGCCTCGATCGGCGGCAGCTGATCGGGGTCGCGATCCGGCCCGCGACCGTGACGCCACGCGCCCCTGCACTGGCCACGCAGGAGGTGTTGCGCGACCTCGCGGAGGCGACCGCGTTGGCCGCGCGGCGGCTGGCCGTGCCCGCCCTGGTGGGCATCGTGGACGACACGAGCGTTCGCGCGTTGTTGTCACTGCCCGCGCAGACTGGAGTGGACGGGGTACTGCGCCGGTTGGCAAGAGAGGTGCACCGCTCCGCGTCCGGTCCGGTGCTTGTGGCGGTCGGCACCACAGTTTCACACGTCGCCGAGGTGCGCCGCAGCCTGAGCGAGGCCGCCCACGTGGCGGGGGCGGCCCTACGCTCCCCCGGCACGCAGCTCTACCACAAGCTGGACAACGTGCGCCTGCGCGGCCTCCTACATCTGTTGCGGGAGGACGAGCGGGTCCGGGCATTCGCGGACCGCGAGTTGGGTCCGCTGTTGGCGCGGGACGCCAACCAGCGCACCCGGCTCGTGGAGCTGCTGCGCTGCTTCTGCGAGCAGGGCGGGAACAAGTCGGCGGCGGCCGCCGCCGCGCATCTGTCGCGTACGGCCTACTACCAGCAGCTGTCGCGGATCGCGCAGGTGCTCGGGGTGTCGCTGGAAGACCCGGAATCGATGCTGTCGCTGTACGTCGCGCTGCTGGTGCACGAACTCGACGACGCCTGACGGGTCAAGGGGCCAGCAGGAGGCCCCAATCCATCCGCCGCGCCGATTGACAGCCCGGCGTGGGCATGCCGTGGACAGAGTGTGCCCCGATCATGCCAAGCGTGGACACTTTGCCGCTGCCCGTGGCGGGTCCGGGACACCCACCATTCCGAGATAAAGATCGAGCTGATCCGCCCCCACCCGCAGCACCCGCGCCGGTTGGCCGGCCACTGTTGCGGCAGCGTAACAGCGAGGTGAGCGATGGCCGTTGAACCCCTGCCCCCCGCCGAAACCACCGCGGTCGAGCCGGGCACACAGATCACGCATCCGGATGGCCGAGTCGAGCTGCGTGACTTCTCCACGATCGCCGACAGCCCGTACTTCAACGAAGAGCTCGCCCCGGTGCCCATCGAGAAGCGCACCTGGACCACGTACAACTTCGCGGCGCTGTGGATCGGCATGGCGCACAACATCCCCACCTACCTGCTCGCCGCCGGGCTCATCCAGCTCGGCATGAACTGGGTGCAGGCGTTCCTCACGATCACGCTGGGCAATCTGCTCGTCCTGATCCCGATGCTGTTGAACAGCCACGCGGGCACGAAGTACGGGATCCCGTTCCCGGTCTTCGCCCGCGCGTTCTACGGAGTCCGCGGCGCGAACCTCCCGGCCCTGCTCCGCGCCTTCATCGCGTGCGGCTGGTTCGGCATCCAGACCTGGATCGGCGGCGAGGCGATCTACGCGATCGCCGGCAAGCTGCTCGGCTCCTGGTGGGTCGACGCGGCGACGGTGATGGACTACCCGTGGACGCTGTGGGCCTCGTTCTTCCTGTTCTGGGCGATCGAGATGGCGATCATCTGGCGGGGCATGGACACCCTGCGGCGCTTCGAGAACTGGGCCGCACCGTTCGTCATCGTGGTCGCCGTCGCCCTGCTGATCTGGGTGCTGGTCGAGGCGGGCGGGCTCGGCCCGATCCTGTCCCAGCCGTCGAAGCTGGGCTGGGGCGCCGACTTCTGGAAGCTGTTCGCGCCGTCACTGATGGGGATGATCGCCTTCTGGGCGACGCTGTCGCTGAACATCCCCGACTTCACCCGGTTCGGCGGCAGCCAGCGGCAGCAGGCGACCGGCCAGATCCTCGGCCTGCCGACCACGATGTCGTTCTTCGCCATCCTGTCCATCCTGATCACCTCGGGCACGGCCGTGATCTACGGCGAGGCCATCTGGGACCCCATCCAGCTCGCGGCCAAGTTCGAGAACCCGCTGGTCGTCGCGCTCGGCCTGTTCACCGTCGTGGTCGCCACGCTGTCGGTGAACGTCGCCGCGAACACGGTCAGTCCGGCGTACGACTTCTCTAACGCCGCGCCCCGACTGGTCAACTTCCGGACCGGAGGGCTGATCACCGGCGTGCTCGGCATCCTGATCCAGCCGTGGCGGCTGGTGCAGGACCCCAACATCTACATCTTCGTCTGGCTCGGGTTCTACGGCGGCCTGCTCGGCGCGGTCGCCGGCGTACTCGTCGCCGGGTACTGGGTTCGCAACCGCACCAGGCTCCAACTGCCGGCCCTCTACCGCCCCGAGGGCAGGTACTGGTTCTCCGGCGGCTGGAACTGGGCAGCGGTCCTCGCCACCGTCGTCGGCGCGGTCCTCGCGGTGGGTGGCGCCTACTCCGCACCCGGCAAGGGGCCGTTCCCGTCCGACGGGCTCATCCCGTTCCTCAAACCACTCTACGACTACAGCTGGGTGGTCGGGCTGGTCGCCGGGTTCCTCGTCTACCTGGCGCTGTCGATGCCGCGCACCGCGCACGCGAAGGGGGAGAAGTGAGCAACATCATCCGAGCCGGGCTGGTGCAGCAGAAGTGGACCGGCGACAAGGAGTCGATGATCGCGAACGCGGTGGAAGCGATCCGCAGCGCCGCCTCGCAGGGCGCACAGGTGGTGTGCCTGCAGGAGTTGTTCTACGGCCCGTACTTCTGCCAGATCCAGGACGCGGACTACTACTCGTACACGGAGGCCATCCCGGACGGGCCGACGACCGCGCTGATGCGCGAGGTCGCCGAGCAGCACGGCGTGGTGCTGATCGTGCCGATGTACGAGCAGGAGCAGCCCGGTGTCTACTACAACACCGCCGCGGTGATCGACGCCGACGGCACCTACCTCGGTAAGCACCGGAAGAACCACATTCCGCAGGTGAAGGGGTTCTGGGAAAAGTTTTACTTCCGGCCGGGGAACCTCGGCTATCCGGTGTTCGACACCGCCGTGGGGCGCATCGGCGTCTACATCTGCTATGAGCGGCACTTCCCCGAGGGCTGGCGGGCGCTCGGCCTGGCCGGCGCGAAGATCGTTTTCAACCCGTCGGCGACGAGCCGCGGCCTGTCGGAGTACCTGTGGCGGCTGGAGCAGCCCGCGGCCGCGGTCGCCAACGAGTACTACGTCGGCGCGATCAACCGGGTCGGCGTGGAGCCGTTGGGCGACAACGACTTCTACGGCCAGTCGTACTTCGTGGACCCGCGCGGGCAGCTGGTCGGCGACGCGGCGTCGGACACCGAGGAGGAGGTCGTCGTCCGCGACCTGGACATGGACAAGCTGGCCGAGGTCCGTGACCTGTGGGCCTTCTACCGCGACCGGCGTCCCGAGACGTACGAATCGCTGGTGAAGCCGTGAGCATCGTCATCCGCAACGGAACAGTCGTCAACGCCACCGGGGCGTACCCGGCGGACGTGCTGGTCGAGGGCGAGCGGATAGCGGCGCTCGCCGCGCCCGACTCGGGTCTGGCCGATCAGTGGGCGTCCGGTGCCGAGCGCGTGATCGACGCCGCCGGGAAGTACGTGGTGCCGGGCGGCATCGACGGCCACACCCACATGGAGATGCCGTTCGGTGGCACGTTCTCGGCGGACAATTTCGAGACCGGGACAATCGCGGCAGCCTGGGGCGGCACGACGACCATCGTCGACTTCGCCGTACAGGGCAAGGGCACGTCCGTGCTGTCCGCGCTGGACAAGTGGCACAGCAAGGCCGACGGCAACTGCGCGATCGACTACGGGTTCCACATGATCATTTCAGACGTCAACGACACGTCTCTGAAGGAGATGGAGGCCTGCATCGACGCGGGCGTCAACACGTTCAAGATGTTCATGGCCTATCCGGGAGTCTTCTACGCCACCGACGGGGAGATCCTGCGGGCGATGCAGAAGGCCCGGGACACCGGGTCGATGGTCATGATGCACGCGGAGAACGGCATCGCCATCGACCAGCTCGTCCTCCAGGCGCTGGCCAACGGTCAGACGGAGCCGGTGCAGCACGGCCTGACCCGGCCGCCCGAGCTGGAGGGCGAGGCGACCTCGCGGGCGATCGCGCTGGCCAAGGTCACCGGCGCGCCGCTGTACATCGTGCACCTCTCCGCCGCGCACGCCCTGGACGCGGTCACCCAGGCGCGTGACACCGGGCAGAACGTGTTCGCTGAGACCTGCCCGCAGTACCTGTTCCTGTCGCTGGAGGATCTGGCCAAGCCCGACTTCGAGGGCGCGAAGTACGTCGCCTCTCCCCCGCTGCGCACCAAGGAGCACCAGGCGGAACTGTGGCGGGGCCTGCGCACCAACGACCTGTCGCTGGTGTCCACCGACCACTGCCCCTTCTGCTTCAAGGACCAAAAGGAGCTGGGCCGGGGAGACTTCTCCAAGATCCCGAACGGGATGCCCGGCGTCGAGCACCGGATGGACCTGCTCTATCAGGGCGTCGTGAAAGGCGAGATCACCCTGGCGCGCTGGGTGGAGATCAGCTCGACCACGCCCGCCAGGATGTTCGGGCTCTATCCGCGTAAGGGCGTCATCGCGCCGGGTGCCGACGCGGACATCACGGTGTACGACCCGACGGCTCAGCAGACCATCTCGGCCAGCACGCACCACATGAACGTGGACTATTCCGCGTACGAGGGCATGGAGTTGACCGGAAAGGTCTCCACCGTGCTGTCCCGTGGTCGGGTCGTGGTCGACGGCAACGCTTTCCACGGCGCGGCCGGGCACGGCAGGTTCCTGAAGCGCGATCTCAGCCAGTACCTGGTGTCAACTACCCGCCTATGAATGGGCAGGCTTGCAGGTCAGTCCCCCTACTGGATGCAGGGTGATGCCGCGTGCGGACGGTTGACTGCGCCCCAGCCCTCGACGCCGCGCTGGGCGATGTTGAGCGCCGCATTGTGGTCGGCGTGGGCAACGACCCCGCACGACCGACAGTGGAAGGTTTCCTGGTCCGGCCGGTTCCGCTTGTCGCGGTGCCCGCAGCCGTTGCAGGTCTGGGAGGTGTACCGCGGGTCGACCTGGACCAGCGTTACACCTGCTCGGCGGGCCTTGTAGTCCAGGAAGCTGCCGAGCTGGTGAAACGACCACGAGTGCAGTGTGACCCGTTGGGGCTTGCGGAGCCGGACCCGTTCGCGGATCCCCGTCAGTTCTTCGACGGCGATGCCGCGACCGGTGCGTACAGCCTCGGTCACGATGGTCTTGGCGATGCAGTGGTTGACGTTCCCGGCGTGCCGCGCTTCCTTCTTGTTGCGCCGCGCCAGCAGCCGTCGGGCCGACTTGGTGCCCTTCTTCTGCAACCGCTTGCGCAACCGCAGCTGCCGCCGGCGGTAGCCGTTGAGCCGGTCGCCCGCGTAGCGAGTGCCGTCGGAGTCGTAGGCGATGTTAGCGATGCCCATGTCCACGCCAAGGAAGCCGGACGGGTCGATCAGTTCAGGTTCGCACACCTCGACGGTGGCGTACAGGAACCACATGCCGTCCCGGAAGATCAGGTCCGACTCGCCGGTCTTGCTGGTGGCGATCGCCTTGAGCTGGTCGGCGGACCCGGTATAGGCGACGCCCTTGAGCCGGCCGTGCGTGGTGAAGATGGACACGGTCCGGGCATCGGCCTGCCAGGACAGCATCCGGGCGTCATAGGGCTGGGCCGCGTTCCAGCGGAACCCGATCGGATTGGTCTCCACCTTCCGGCGCCGCTTCGAGCCGGGCTTGCCGTAGGTGCCAGCCCGCAGGTTCGCCTTCAAGGTGGCGTAGGCGTCGGAGACCTTCTTGATCACATGCTGGGCCGCTTGGGCACCCAGGGCGTAGTCAGCCTTGATCCCGGCGTAGACCTGCTTACGCAGGTCGTAGTTCCGGTACACCCCGGTCTCCCGGGCCACGGCCGCCACGTCGGACGCCGCCGTGTTGCACGCGCGCAGGGTCGCCTCCAACGCCGACGCCTGCCCGGGCGTCGGCAGCAGCTTCACCTGCACGACCAGCTTCACACGACCACCGTAGCTTCGGCCTATGTCACCCAGATGGACCCCACACCCGGATGTTCGCCGAGGTCGCTCAGTCGTCCACAACCTGCATGCCCACTTGGTCCTCACCACGAAGTACCGGCGGGGCGCGCTCACCTCAACCCCATCCTCACTCGCTGCCAGCAGATCATGACCGACGTCTGCACCGACTTCCGCGGAGCTGCGCGAGTTCAACTGCGAGGACGACCACGTCCACCTGCTCGTGCATTACCCGCCGGCCCTCGCACTGTCGAAACTGGTCAACAGCCTCAAAGGCGTATCGGCCCGCCGACTGCGCCAGGAGCGCGAACCGCACCTGCACCGGTACCCGTGGGGCGCGCACCTGTGGTCCCCGTCGTACTTCGCCGGGTCCTGCGGCGGCGCACCACTCGCCGTGGTCAAGGAGTACATCGAAAACCAGAAGCATCCTGGTCCGCAACAGCGTTCCTCCGGCCCTGAAGGACCGGGGTTCCCGCCTAAGCAACTGTTGAAAAGGAGAAGCGATGGACTTCGGTGTCGTACTCCAGACCGACCCGCCAGCTCGCGACGTCGTGGCCGGCCTCACCGCCGCCGAGGACAACGGGTTTCGCTACGGGTGGACGTTCGACTCCTGCGTGCTGTGGCAGGAGCCGTTCGTCATCTACTCGCAGGTCCTCGCCGCGACCAAGCACCTGATCGTGGGGCCGATGGTGACCAACCCGAGCACCCGCGACTGGTCGGTCACCGCGTCGCTCTTCGCCACGCTCAACGACATGTTCGGCAACCGCACGGTGTGCGGGATCGGCCGCGGCGACTCGGCCCGGCGGGTCATCGGCCAGCCGCCGGCGAGCCTGGCCACGCTGAAAGAAGCGATGCACGTGATCAAAGAGCTGGCCGAAGGCAACGAGGTCGAACACCACGGCACGCCGGTGCGCATCCCGTGGGTGCGTGACGGCAGGCTGGAGATCTGGATGGCCGCCTACGGCCCGAAAGCGCTGCGGCTGGTCGGCGAGCAGGCCGACGGCTTCATCCTGCAGACGGCCGATCCCGACATCGCCCGCTGGACGATCGGCTCGGTACGCGATGCGGCCACCGCAGCAGGTCGAGATCCCGACTCGATCACGATGTGCGTGGCCGCGCCGGCTTACGTGGGCACCAACCTCGCGCACCAACGGGATCAGCTGCGCTGGTTCGGCGGCATGGTCGGCAACCACGTGGCCGACCTGGTCGCCCGCTACGGTGACTCCGGGGTCGTGCCGAAGGCGCTCACCGACTACATCGAGGGGCGCGAGGGCTACGACTATGCACACCACGGGCGCGCCGGCAATCCGTCCACCGACTTCGTGCCCGATGAGATCGTCGACCGGTTCTGTCTCGTCGGCCCCGAGTCAGCCCATGTCGACCGGCTGCAGGAGCTCAAGGAGATCGGGGTGCACAACTTCGCCCTCTACCTCATGCACGACGACAAGGAGAAGACCCTCTCCTCGTACGGCAAGAACGTCATCACGCAGGTCTGATCCGGGCCAGTCGACGTACGCCTCGCACGTTCCCTGAGAACGAGCTGGCTGCGGCGGTCCTCGTGGCCGCCGGAACGGTCTCGGGACGTTCCTGTAGGGACGGCGGTGCGGAGGACACGAAGGGGCCGTGCCTTGATCCCGACCCTGGTCCTCGTTGGCCTGCTCCTCGGGCGCTGGTGGTGGCTGCCGCTCCTGATCGCCGCCGTTGGTTGGCCGATACTGCTCGTCGCCACGGGCACGATGACCATCGAGCCGGGCTCGATCGCTGCCGCGTCCGGGCTGGCCGTGCTGAACGCCGGCGCCGGTGTCGTGGTCTGCCAAGGCATCCTCTGGGCGGTTCGACGGGCGCGTCGCGCGGATCCCTCGTCGCGCAGGTGACGCGAGGCCAGCGGCGACACAGGGCCCTGAGGGGCAATAGACCGATTAATGCCAACTGACGGCATATGCGGCGTTGCATACATAGCAGAACCCGTATGGCCAGCCAGACAAATGTGAAGCAGCATGTAGGCAACGTTTTAGTGGGGTGGTTCACGTGGTCAGTACCTATAAAATAGTTCGCAATTTTCGCCAGTTTCCCGTGGAAGCCCAGCGATCGGCGGACGGGGCAACGCAGGAGCGTGAGCAGCGCCTCCAGACGATCGCCAAAAAGCGCAGTAGCAAGGCCGCGAAACTGTCGGCTCAGGCAAGCCAGCGGCTGCAGCGCCTGCTCGGAGACGACAACTGGGCGGACTTGAGGCAACTGATGCGGCAGGAACGGTTGACTTTTCGTGACCTGCTTCAGCCGCCCCAAGGGTTGAGGTCGCCCTACGCGAAACTCAACAAAGCCAGGAAACACAAGGCCGACGCATTCCTGCGAAGTCGAGACGTCGGGCGCGAGGCCATTGCCGCAATAGCGACGGAATACCACGATTCACTAACCGACGCCTTCACGGTCGACGACAACATCAGCAACGGATTCCACCTCTCGAACAACCTCGACAAATGGTTGAGCCTGTCTCCGTTCCACGATCGCGCGCTCCCCTGGGGAGTCTTCGAACCCGACGACAGCCAGGACCCGCACCGGTGGGAAGTGTTCCGGCCGCCGTTCTTCGGGTTCAACTTCGGCTTCATCCCGGTGCACAACGACAACTTCGTCGTTGATCGGATTCACACGCTGAACCCGTCGGTCGGAGACGTGGGCATCTCGATCACGATGGACAACAGCGACGCCGGCGACTTCGACTACGCGTCCGGTGACGCATTCAGCGCCATCGCGTTCGCCTTCGTGCCGCCCACCACCGGCCTGGTCGAGGTCCTCATCGACGCGCAGTGCGTCGAGGCAACGCACCGCTTGGAAACAGAAGACGAATGGGGATGGTCGAACTCCAGCACAGGCCAGCGGAACTTCCTGATGCTCGACGTCCTGCATCCCAACGTGTCCGAGCCCTCATATGCCCAGATGTCGGTCCTCGACGAGGAGACCGACGATGACGAGAGCTTCCTGCAGGTGAAGTTGACCCGTGGCGCCCACTACTTCGCGCAGCTGTTCAGCGCGGGACCGGTGCCCGCGGGTCAGTCCGTCATCGTGTGCGCCGGGACGCGTTCGTTCGACATCAGCGGCACAAACGACGTGTCCATTGACAGCACGTCCGACTTCCGGTGGTTCATCAGCTCGGTAGAGGTACGAGTCTCGCCCTGATCACCAGGGGCCCGATCACGATGGTTGGTCTGGCCGTGACCAAGGGTGCCGGCGGCGCCTGTCATCAGGCTCAGGCAGTGGCTGCGCGACCCATCTCGACGAGGATCCCGGTGCCCTGGCCGAGCTCGATCAGGTAGCCGTCCGGATCACGCAGGTAGCACCGGATCTCGACGCCATGGTCCTTCGGCTCGGTCAGGAACTCCCCACCTCGTGACCGCCACTGCTCATAGACCGCCCGGACGTCGGTGACCCGGATGTTCATCGCGCTGCTGAGTGTCCGCGAATCCGGCGGCGCCTGCGCCTGCACATCCGGCTTGTCGTCGGTCGGACCACCCTCGTCGTTGATCACGATGTAGCTGTTGTGGAACCGCAGGATCGCCGGCTGGCGTTCCCGCACCACCGTCGCCCCCAGCACCCGCTGATAGAAGTCCCGTGAACGGTCCACATCCCGCACGATCAGCAGGTGCGTCAGCACCAGCCCAGCCTCAGGCTGGAAGTAGTCGGGCGCCTCGTTCGCCATCACGCCTCCCCGGGTCCGATCGGCAGGGCGTACCCACGTGCGGCGCCGGCACACCCACCGGCTCGACGACGCCCGCCGGCGACAACGAGTCATCACGACCGGTGTCGGCTGTTACCGTCGGGCCTGTGCCCGCCGACGAGATCCGGCATCGGGTCCGGTCGGCAAGGGTGGCCCGGCTGGCCACCGTCGCAGCGGATGGGCGTCCCCATCTGGTGCCCGTGTGCTTCGTGCTGCTCAACGACGTCGTCTACCACGCGGTGGACGAGAAGCCCAAGCGCCATCGGCGGCTGCGCCGGCTGGAGAACATCCGGGCGACGGGGCATGCCTGCCTGCTGGTCGACGAGTACGACGAGGACTGGTCGCGGCTGTGGTGGGTCCGGCTGGACGGGCACGGCCGGCTGGTGGAGGACCGCGCGGAGGAGGCCGAGGCCCGCGCGGCGCTGGTCGACAAGTACCCGCAGTACGTCCAGCGGCCCCCAGCCGGGCCGATGATCGCGATCCAGGTAACCGGCTGGTCGGCGTGGTCCGCGACGGAAGCGGCAGCCGACCCGGCCGGGTGAGCGCCGCTCAGGGGTGTCAGCGGGTCGGAGCGAGGGCGTCCAGCACCTCGTCGGCCCGGCGCAGCGACGCCTGCGCGTCGGCGCGGGGTGAGCCGATCTCCGGATCAAAGTTGAGGTCGACGAACACTTCGGTGATGCCGGCTTCGGCAAGTCGGCCGAGGTCCGAGCGGATCTGCTCGATCGTGCCGGTGAGCGGCTCGCGATCGGGCGGGCCCGTCGGGCGTACGCGGACCGCGCCGCGGCAGACGAATCGCAGTGCGCCGGGATCCCGGCCCGCCTCCGCGGCGGCGGCCTTGACGGTCGCGACCGCCTCGCCGATGCCCGTCAGGTCCGCCTGGCTGCCGCTGACCCAGCCGTCGGCGAGGCGGCCGGCCCGACGCAACGCGACAGGCGCCTGGCCTCCCAGCAGAATCGGCGGATGCGGCCGCTGCACTGGCTTCGGCTCCAAACGCGTCGGCGGGACCTGGTAGAACTCGCCGCGATGCTCGGCGACGTCGTCCTGCCAGAGGGTACGAAGAACGGCGAGGAACTCCTCGGCCCGCTGGCCCCGCCGATGCTTGCTCACCCCCGTCGCCTGATACTCCTCATCCGCCCAGCCGAGGCCCAGTCCCACGTCGAGCCGTCCGGCGGCGAGGATGTCGAGGGTCGCGGTCTGCTTGGCCAGCAGCACCGGAGAGATGAACGGCATGTTGAGCACCGCGACGCCGAGCCTCACCCGCGTGGTGTGGGCTGCCAGGAACGCCAGCGTGGTCAGCGGATCCTGGACGCTGTGGTAGGTCTCGCTCCAGCCGAGGTCGGCGGGGACCAGGAGGCGCTGGAACGTCCAGAGCGAGTGGTATCCGAGCTGCTCGGCGCGGCGGGCGACGTGGATCATGCACTCTGGTGTGGCCCACGAGCCGGAGACGGGCGGGGCGAATCCAACCTCCACCCGCGCACCGTACCCGGACCGGGCCAGGAAGGTGGCTCGGTTCAAGCCCCGACGCTGCGGTCCACCGGACGGAGCAGCCGACGGAAGTCCTTCGGCAGCTCGGATTCCAGGTTCTCCAGGTCTTCCGCGCTCACCGCCTCGCGCAGGGTCGTCAACACGGCGCGGGCAACCTCAGCGGTCCGGTCGCCATCCGTTCCCGCGCGCGCCCCCACCTCATTGAGGAACTCCACGAGGTCGATCCGTTCGGCGAAGTCCACTTCCTTGTGCAGGTAACCTCGCAACTCCTCGGGTAGCTGTGTGGCCAGCTGCCGCGCCTCGCCGCCAGTGACCCCTTCCGCCAAGGTCGTCAGCGTGGCTCCGACGACGTTCGCCGCCTCCGTCGCCGGCATTCGCGCCCGCTTCCCCACCGCTTCGAGAAACTCGGCGTAGTTCACCAGTTCTCCTTCCCGATTCGTTGGGGTGCGTCGCGGCGTGCGCGCGTGCTACCCGCGGCGCTGCCCGCCACCGGCACCCACCGGTTCGATCACCTGCTGGAACTCCTTCGGAAGCTGGGCCACCGCGTCCTCGAACTGGTCACGGGAAACAGCCTCACGGAGCGTGGTGAGCACCGCGCCGACGCCGGCAGCGGCGAGCGCACGGTCGACGGACGGGCGGTCCGCCACCCGCCGCACGAACTCGTCGAGCCCGAACGGCTTGGCATGTTCCGCTCTACGTGGTGGCGGATTACGCAGGGAATCGTCAAGCCCTCCGGGAAGCTGATAGGCAAGGTTCTCAGCCTGGCCGGCGCTGATCCGGTCTGCCAACGTCTCCAACGTCGCGCGGCTGAGTGTCGCCGCCTGATCGGTCGACACCTTCGCCCGCGTGGCCACTGCGTTGATGAAATCCTGGTACTCCACCTGATTCTCCTCTCCGGCCCGATCGCGTCGAACCGTCAGTTACGCGCCCCTGACCTCCATGCGCCGCGATCGCACACTTCACCTCTCGGGCGCCGAGCGAACTCGTACCTCGACAGCCTCCTGGGACGGGGGGTGACCCTGCCTCATCCCCATCGGGCGAATCACCAAGGCCCCGCTACGGCGACATCCTCGACATACCGAAGGACTGGCACGGACGGGAACCGAAGGCAGGAGTGCCTTCAGGCGATCCCGTAGCGTTTTCGGGCCTCCTGAACGGTCTCGGGCTTGACGTCGCCGCGCCGGGCCAGGGCTGCCAGCGCCGCGACCACGACCGACTGCGGGTCGACCCCGAAGTGGCGACGGACGGCCGCACGGGTGTCGGAGAGGCCGAAGCCGTCCGTGCCGATCGAGTGCCAGTCCTGCGGCACCCACTGGCTGATCTGGTCCGGGACTGCCCGCATCCAGTCGCTGACGGCGAGCACCGGGCCGGGAGCGCCGTTCAGGACCCGGGTCACGTAAGGGATACGATCCTCACCCTCAAGCCGCACCGCGTCACAGTCCAGAGCGTCGCGGCGCAGCTCGCTCCAGGAGGTGGCCGACCACACGTCGGCGGCCACACCCCAGTCGCCGGCGAGGAGCCGCTGGGCCTCCAGGGCCCAGTGGATCGCGGTGCCGGAGGCGAGAAGTTGCAGGCGCGGGGCATCCGCTGCCAACTCCATGTCATTGGCTTCCTGGTACCGGTAGAGGCCCTTGCGGATGCCCTCCTCGATGTCCGCGCCGGATGGCATGGGCGGCTGAATCTTCGCCTCGTTGTAGACCGTGAGGTAGTAGAAGACGTCCTCGGCGTCCGGGCCGTACATCCGGCGCAGACCGTCGCGGACGATCACGGCGACCTCGTATGCGAAGGCCGGGTCGTAGGCGATCGCCGCCGGGTTGGTGGATGCGATCAGGTGGGAGTGTCCGTCCGCGTGTTGCAAACCCTCGCCAGTCATCGTCGTACGGCCGGCGGTGGCACCGATGAGGAAGCCACGGCCGAGCTGGTCGGCGAGCGCCCACATCTGGTCGGCCGTCCGCTGCCAGCCGAACATCGAGTAGAAGATGTAGAAGGGGATCATCGGTTCGCCGTGGGTGGCGTACGACGTTGCGGCGGCCGTGAAGTCGGCCATCGAACCGGCTTCGGTGATGCCCTCGTTGAGGATCTGGCCGTTCGTGGCCTCCTTGTAGTACAGGAGTGTGTCGCGGTCGACCGGGTCATAGGTCTGGCCGTGCGGTGAGTAGATCCCGGCGGTGGGGAAGAGCGACTCCATGCCGAAGGTTCGCGCCTCGTCCGGAACGATCGGCACCCAACGCCTGCCGGTCTCCGGGTCCCGCATCAGGTCCTTGACCAGGCGGACGAAGGCCATGGTCGTCGCGATCTCCTGACTACCGGACCCCTTGGCCAACGTTTCGAAGGGCTTGGCGGACGGTGCGGGCAGCGCCACCGGGTGGACACGGCGAGCCGGGGCGGGCCCGCCCAGCGCGGCCCTGCGCTCGTGGAGGTAACGGACCTCCGGCGAGTCGGCGCCGGGGTGGACGTACGGCACCACCTCACCGCTGAGCTTGCTGTCGGGGATGGGAAGTTCGAGGAGGTCGCGCAGCGCGCGGAACTCGTCGCCGGTCAGCTTCTTCATCTGGTGGTTGGCGTTGCGCGACTCGAAGGCGGAGCCGAGCGTGTAGCCCTTGACCGTCTGGGCGAGGATCACGGTCGGCGCGCCCCGGTGCTCGACGGCGGCCCGATAGGCGGCGTACACCTTGCGGGGTTCGTGTCCCGCCCGCGAGGCGTGGAAGCACTCGGCGATCTTCGCGTCGGTCAGCACCTTCGCCATCTCGACGAGCGCCGGGTCGGCGCCGAAGAAGTGCTCGCGGATGTAGCCGACATCCCGGGCCGCGTACGTCTGGAACTGCCCGTCGGGGACCTCGCGCAGCCGGCGGACGAGCGCGCCCGTGGTGTCGAGCGCGAACAGGTCGTCCCAGGCCGAGCCCCACAGTGACTTGACGACGTTCCAGCCCGCCGCGCGGAACCGCGCCTCCAACTCCTGGACGATCTTGAAGTTGGAGCGCACCGGCCCGTCGAGCCGCTGCAGGTTGCAGTTGACCACGAAGGTGAGATTGTCGAGGCCTTCGCGACCGGCAAGAGCGAGCGCGGCGGTCGACTCGGGCTCGTCCATCTCGCCGTCGCCGAGGAACGCCCACACCCGAGAGGCTGAGGTGTCCTTGATGCCACGGTGCTGCAAGTAGCGGTTGAACCGCGCCTGGTAGATCGCCGACAGCGGGCCCAGGCCCATCGACACGGTGGGGAACTCCCACAGCCACGGCAGCCGGCGCGGGTGCGGGTAGGAGGGAAGGCCATCGCCGCCTGCCTCCTGCCGGAACCGATCGAGGTGGCCCTCGGTGAGCCGACCGTCGAGGAAGGCGCGGGCGTAGATGCCGGGGGCGGCATGGCCCTGGAGGTAGAGCTGGTCGCCGGAGCCGTCGGCCTCCTTACCGCGGAAGAAGTGCTGGAAGCCGGTCTCGTAGAGCCAGGCGGCGGAGGCGTAGGTGGCGATGTGACCGCCCAGGCCGTAGCGGCTGCCGCGGGTCACCATCGCGGCGGCGTTCCAGCGGTTCCACGCGGTGATGCGCCGTTCGATTTCCTCATCACCGGGGAACTCCGGCTCGGCGGCGGTCGGGATGGTGTTGATGTATTCGGTCTCGAGCACCTTCGGCAGCGCAAGGCCGACGCCCTCAGCGTGTTCGAGAGTGCGGCGCAGAAGGTACGAGGCGCGCTGCGGCCCGGCCGCGGCGGTGACGGCGTCGAGAGAGGCCGCCCACTCGGCGGTCTCCTCGGGGTCGCGGTCCGGGATCTGATCGAGCGCACTTGGGTTGTTTCGCCCGATATCAGTCATGGTGGCCACCTTCCGACGGTTCCGGACCTCTCGATCGCAGGGCGGGAGGTCGACATGGTGAGACAGGAAGCTGCCGCCTCGCCGATCCACCATCAAGGACCAGGTGAGGCAGGGATTCGTGACAACCGACCTGCGCTCGGCGAGGAGACTGCCGTCACCTCTCCGGCTGCCCTCGCCCGGTAGGGCCGACCTACGACCGCTCTGAACCGGCAGGCTGAGGCCGTGACACGACTTGCCCGGGCCGTGCGCTACCGGCCGCCCGCGCTGACACGGTCAGCGATTCGAATCACGGAACGGGTATGCCGGCACCAGACGCGGCAACCGGCAAACTGAGACCAGATGGACAAAGACCTCGGCAAACAGCGACAGGCGGCCACCAACGGGAGGAAAGAGAGGCATGTCCCACCGCGAGGTCCCGATGGATGCCGTGCGGACCTTCGACACGGTCCGGCCCCGGCTGTTCGGCATCGCCTACCGGATGCTGGGCAGCGTCCACGACGCCGAGGACATCGTCCAAGACACGTGGCTACGGTGGCAGCGCACAGACCACAGGGCGGTACGGGACCCGACAGCATTCCTCGTTACCGCAACGACCAGGCTCGCTCTGAACGCGGCGACATCGGCACGCGCCCGGCGAGAGACCTACGTCGGCCCATGGCTGCCCGAGCCGGTCCAGACGTCGGTCGACCCGGCAACCCGAGCCGAGCAGGGCGAAGCTCTCGGACTTGCGTTGCTCCTCCTCCTGCAACGACTGACTCCGCACGAGCGCGCCGTGTACGTGCTACACGAGGCCTTCGACTACCCCTTCCGGCAGATCGCCGAGGTCCTCGACATCACCGAGGCGAACGCGCGGCAGCTCGGGCGCCGGGCGCGCACGCACCTCGCCGAAGAACGGCACGCGCCGGTCGCCCCCGCCGAGCACGGCCGGCTGCTCCACGCCTTCCTCGCCGCCGCACGCTCCGGTGATCTTGGTCAGCTGGAAAAGCTGCTCGCGAACGACGTCGTCTCCTACGCCGACAGCGGCGGCATGGCCAGCGCGGCGCGGGTACCGGTCACCGGCCGGGCCGACGTCGCCCGCTACATCGCCGGCCTCATGAGAAAGTTCGGCGCGGTCGTCTCGCTGGAGTTCGTCGAGTCCAACGGGCAGGAAGCCGTCCTCGTCCGCCGGGCAGGATCCGTCGTCGCACTGTGCGCGATCGATGCCTCTCCCGAGGGGATCACCCGAGTGCTGATCACCCTCAACCCGACCAAACTCGCCCGGTTTGATCCACGGGATACCCGCTAATCGGGCGGCGCCCCCAGGCACGGCCCGCAGACCAGGTCGGCCAGCAGCTGCTCTTCCCGTTCGGCGTCCTGAGCGAATATCAGGACTGCTCCGACACTTGCGGACCGCGGGACCTGGCTGCCCGGATCCGTCCCTCACCGGCGTGGGCCACGGGCGGCCACCTCGCGTTGCAGACACGCCGCGCCGAACTCCTCATACGTCCACGACTCCGCCCGTGCCCGCTCGACTAAGTGCTCGGGTTCGTAAGTCCTTCGGGGGTTATGCGGCCAAGGCGTGTGCGGCAGGCTGGTGATCGCAGCCGGCGGGTTGTTGGAGGTTCTGCTCTTTCTGTTTGTGTCGCTCGATCCGGGCCATCAGGTCCTCGATGTCGGCCGGGGTGAACTTCCATCTGAACGGCCGGGCGGTCGCGTGGTAGCGCTGCTCGAAGGCGGTGAGTCGGTCTTCGACCTGGTCAAGGCTGGTGAAGTCGTTGGGTGTGAGCACTTTGCGCTGGACGATGGAGAAGT